>DATHTS010000793.1:0-5182 GCA_035462935.1 Pyrinomonadaceae bacterium | reverse complement strand
TGGTATCCCGCTTATAATGTTGTAAAAATTCAAGATGGTAAGAAAATGAGGGACAACATCATTAAACTACTTACGATTGATGGTGAAAAGCCTATTATTGATCCAAGAATTGTTAGACGTTCTATGCGAGAAACAATGACTAAATTTTGGGAAGAATATGTTGAAGCTTTGAGAAATCGCGGAGGTAAAAAATTAGTAAATTCTGACTAATGAATTACAAAAACATCGTCACCATCGAACCGAACAAACGCGGCGGGAAGCCTGTGTATTCGCGGGGTTCTGATGACAGATTAATCATTTTATAGATTAAAAAAATGAAATTCAGGGATTATGTGCCGACCAGAGTTTTGCATGATTTTGTCGGGCGAATTGAACCGCTCGGCATCAAGTATATGCTGACGGGTTCGATGGCGATGATGCGTTATGCTTCTTTTCGTCAAACGGCGGATATTGACATAGTTCTTGAATTCGATCCTGAAGTTAAAGATAAATTTATAAAAGTTCTTGAACCGGATTATTATGTTCCTCACAACGCGGTTGTTCGCGCTTTCGAAACAAAGCGAATGTTTAATGTAATTCATATCGAAACGGCTTTTAAGATTGACTGTGTGCCGAAAAAATCGGACGATTTTCAGCAAAGCGCTTTTGAAAGGCGCGAAAGAACGGATTATTACGGCAAAGATATTTGGATTATCAGCAAAGAAGATTTGATTCTTTCCAAACTTTGGTGGGCGAAAGATACAAATTCGGAAATGCAGTTCAGAGATATAAAAAGCATAATGTTTTCGGGATTCGATAAAAATTACGCCGAAAAATGGCTTGATAAATTGGGAGTCAGAGAATCTTATTTCAAATGTTTAAATGAGGTGGAAAGTTGAAAGATACTTCGCCTGAAATCGAAAAAATTCAGTTTGAACTGATGCTGAGAAAAACGCCGAATGAGCGCATCGCTCTGGCTTGCGAGATGTTTATGTCCGCCCGCGAATTGTTTCTGAGATCATTGCCGAAAGAATTATCGGAAAAAGAAATCAAAAAACAGCTTTATTTTCGCACCTACGGCAAACATTTGCCCGAAGATTTTTTTAAAGATTAACTTAGCTTTAGACGAAATGTATTGGAAAAGGAAAAATAAAGAAGCGCGTGCGCGGATCGAGGCGGCGCTGGAAGACGCTTCTTACGATGTAGTTAAAGCTTTGGCGAAAAAATTGAATTTAGCGCCGAAATCGCGCCGGAAAACTGACGCGATTGCCGAAATCCTGCCGATTTTGAACAACACGCAAAAGGCTGTCAAGATTTTTCTGACGCTCGACCATTTACAGCAAAAAGCCGTCGCCGAAGCGGTTTATCATCAAAACAGGGAATACGACGACGGGCGTTTTGCCGCCAAATACAAGGCGAATCCGAGTTTCGGCAAGAAAATAGATTACGATTTTGATCCTTCTTTGCTTAACTTGTTTATCTATGAGGACGAATTCGGCAAATTTATTCCGCAGGATTTAGCCGCTCAAATCAAGCCTTTTGTTCCGAAACCGCAGGGATTTTTTCTGAATACGGTCGAAAAACTGCCCGAAAGCGTTACCGTCAGATTTCCCGATTGGCAAAAGAAGCCGGCTGAAATTACCCCGTTGATTGTGCGCGAAACCGAAAACGACGCGATGCATGATTTCTGGTCGGCTCTGCGGCTGGTCGAGGAAAAGAAAATCGCCGTCAGCGATAAGACTTTTTATCCATCGGCGAAATCCGTCGAGGAAATCACGGCGGTTTTGCGCGGCGAGGATTTTTACGAAATCAAGGAAGATCGGCAGTATTACCCGCAAATCGGCGCGATTAAGGGTTTTGCGTGGGCGATGATTTTGCAGGCTTCAAAACTGACGAATGTTTCCGCCAAAAAGCTCGTTTTATCAAATGAAGGTCGGAAAATTCTGAACAAACCGGCGCACGAAATTATCAAAAATCTCTGGCAAAGCTGGCAGAAAACAACCGTTTTGGACGAATTCAACCGCGTAGACGAAATAAAAGGGCAGAAACACAAAGGCAGAACAAATCTGACCGGCATCAAACCGCGCCGCGAATCAGTTGCTAATTCTTTTCAGCTTTGTCCGGTCGGCGAGTGGATTTCGATTGACGAGTTTTTCCGCTGCGTGCGGCTTAATTTCGATTTTACGGTTGCCCGCGACGAGTGGAATCTTTATATCGCCGAAAGCGGTTACGGAAGTCTCGGCTACGAATACGGCGCGGATTTCGACAAATGGTATATTTTTCAGGCGCGTTATATTCTCGCCGTTTTGTTTGAATACGCGGCGACGCTCGGGCTGATTGATGTCGCGTATATTTCGCCCTACGGCGCGCGGCGGGATTACGGCGAGCTTTGGGGAACGGACGATCTGGACTTTTTGAGCCGTTACGACGGTTTGAAATTTATCCGCATTAACAATCTCGGCGCGTATTGTTTTGATTTAGAGGACAATTATGAATTGCCGGAGGTTGCGGTTAAAAGCTCATTCTCGATCCTGCCGAATTTGAAAATCAAGGTAATCGGCGAAACTCTGACGGGCGGCGAAGAGCTTTTTCTGGAAAATTTCGCCGAAAAGGAAACGGCGGAAGTCTGGCGTTTGAGTCGCGAACGGACAATTGCCGCGCTGGAAAGCGGGCAGAAAATCGAAGCCTTGCGCGAATTCTTACAAAAACGCGAAGAGCAGCTTTTGCCCGAAACGGTCGAAGGGTTTCTGCGCGACACGGAAAAACGCGCCGCCGCCTTGACCGATAAAGGAACGGCTCGAATCATCGAATGCGAAACGGCGATAATCGCCGACGAACTCGCCGCCAATCCGCACACGAAAAAATTCTGCCAAAGAGTTGGCAAAAAATCTTTGGCAATTCTTGAGCAGGATGAGAAAAAATTCAGGGAAACGGTCAGAAAAATCGGTTACGGGATAAAATACGTTTGATTTTCGGAGGAAATTTTATGAAAAGAAAGGATGTTGATTCTTCAATGCTGGTTTCTATCGGATATGACGAAAAGAAAAAAATTCTGGAGGTCGAATTTACCAGCGGCGGAATTTACGAATATTATGATGTTGATAAAAAAACTTACGACGAATTAATGAACGCCGATTCGCACGGAAGCTATTTTTATCACAACATCCGTGACGATTACGATTTCAGTCAAATAGGTAAAAGAAAACGATCACAGAAATATTGATGCGAATCAAGAACGCAACGGTAAAGCCTTTATTTTCCGCATTTGATTCTAATTTTGGTTCGCAATATTGGTAATTGAGTTAGTGTTTAATTAGCCGTCATTTATTCAAAATTCTCTTGATTCTCAAAATTGAAAAATTTGCGATTCAATTTACCTCGATTTTCCGCGTAATAGGTTGGAGGTAAATTTTATGGCAATCAATGCGAATTTAATACGGCGTCCTTCAGACCGCGGTTTATTTCTGGCGGCGGCAATCGGCTTTCCGCTTGTGGTGCTGCTGGGATATTTTAAGACTTATTATTTCAGCGCCTTTTTTGATGTCCCGTCAATTGCGAATTCGCTGGTTCATTTTCACGGCATTGTGATGACGGTTTGGGTGCTTTACTTTGTGGCGCAGGTCGCTCTGATTCGCTCGAAAAATATCAAGCTGCATATGACAATGGGAATGGCGGGCGTTGCTCTCGCCGCGCTGGTCGTTGTTGTCGGACTCGCTACAGCTTACGACGCTCAGCTTGTCAGAGGCGCAGCCCCGCCGGACGCAAATCCGCACAGCTTTTTCCTTCTTCCGGTGTCGGATATGACTTTGTTTGTAATTCTCTTTTCCGGTGCGATTTATTACCGCAAGCGTCCTGCCGAGCATAAAAGCCTGATGCTTCTGACGGCGATAAACTTTATGCCTGCCGCGCTCTTTCGCATACCGCCCGTGCCGGATCATCTCGTCTTTTTCTGGGCTTTCGGCGTTCCGAATCTGATTGCAGTCGGCTTTCTTATCTGGCACACGGTGAAACATCGAAAGCTAAACAAAATCTTTGCCGCGGGAGTTTTGCTTTTGATCGTTGCGCTCCCGATGCGAATCGTTATTTCGGAATCGGAAATCTGGCTTCGCTTGGTCGCCTTGATTGCGCCGTAAAAGCAGCGTTAAGTCTACCCTTTTTTTCTATGAAGCCGGTTTTGCAAGTTTCGCAAAGTCGGCTTTTTCGTTGTAGAATTTTTTTATGACTGATAAGAAAAAGGAAGAAAAGGTTGATCATACAAAAGAAAATCTCGAAGCCGTCGGGCAAATGATTCTCGGCGAGCTGGAAATGATAGCCGGAACAATTACCGCTGACGGCATAACCCGCGCCGAAGGCGAATTCAACGTGGAAGCCGGCAGCCTGCATCAGGAAGCCAACAAAAATCTGACCGCTATTGACGAAGAGGAAGAAGCGGAAAACGAAGAAGAATAAATTAATTTGCCCGCGAAATACACGAAAAATACGAAATTAAAACAACAATCAGAATAATTTTTTTTTATGTATTTCGCGTGTTTCGCGGGCAATAATCTTATAAATCCAGGATGACAAAAAAAATCTTTATTGCCGGTTCGGGCGGGATTGGCGAAGCCGCCGCGCTGCTTTTGCGCGAATGGTCTGAGTTTGAAACCGAAATCTATCTGGGCGATATTTCCGAAGAAAATCTGCGAAAGGCGAGCGAGTTTGTTTTGCAGAATTCCGACAAATCTTCAAAAGTCGAAACAATTTTGATGGCGGCAGACGATTTTAGCGATGAAATGAAAGCGGCTTTTGAAATGTGCGACGTTCTGCTCGATTGTTCGCCCGGAAGCCAAGCGCCGCGAATGGCGCGTTTTGCTTTTGATTTCAGGATGCATTATGCGAATCTTACGGAATATGTTGCCGAAACCGACGAGATTGTAAATTTAGCGAAAAACGCGGAGACCGGATTCGTTTTGCAGACCGGACTCGCGCCCGGTTTTATAAACGTTCTGGCAATGTCGCTTTACCGGAAATTTGTCCAAAATTTTGAAAACGAAAAAATCGAGAAAATCGGGATGAAGGTCGGCGCTTTGACGGCGCACGCTCACGCGCCGCATTTTTACGGTTTTACCTGGTCGCCGATTGGCGTGGCGACCGAATACGTCAAAAATTCGCGCGTCATCCGCAATTACCAAATCACCGAAATGCCCGCTTTGAGCGAGAGGGA
>DATHTS010000792.1:0-3438 GCA_035462935.1 Pyrinomonadaceae bacterium | reverse complement strand
TTTTGAGTTCAAACCTTGCAAGGTTTGAACTCAAAAGCTCAGAAAAATAAAAAATTTATTAACTATTAATCATCAATCCTTGCCACATCCGACGTTGGATCATTCTCGCTCTGAATCGCGCCGACACCGCTTTCCGGCATTTGTTTTTCGTGGTTTTCGGTCGTATGATCGCGCCCGGTTTCGGTCCTCGCTTCGTTGCCCGAATCGTCAATCGCCTGCACATCTTCGTCGGAAACCCCGCCGTCGCCGCGCGGAATATCTCTTTCCGCCGATTCATTATCTCTATCGTCCGTCGTCCTCTGACTCGTCTCTTGCGCCATTTTTTTCCTCCTTGAAATAAAAAATTTGTTTTATTCTAACAATTTATCAAACGATTTTCAGGCTGGAAGATTATTTTCCTCGCCGTTCTCCTCTTCTCCCTTTCTCCCCTTCTCCTCATCTTTCTTCTCCGGTCTAAGATGCGGAAACAAAATCACATCGCGGATCGAATGGCGATTGGTCAAAAGCATCACGAGGCGATCAATCCCGATGCCGATTCCGGCGGCGGGCGGCATTCCGTAGGCGAGAGCGCGGATGTAGTCTTCGTCCAAAACCATTGCTTCCTCGTCGCCGCGCTCGCGCTCGCGCACCTGTTCGATGAAACGCTCGTATTGTTCCTGCGGATCGTTGAGCTCCGAGAAACCGTTGGCGCATTCCATTCCAGCGATAAACAATTCGAACCGCTCGGCAACGTTCGGATTCTGCGGCGACGCTTTCGACAGAGGCGAAATTATTTTTGGATAATCGGTAATGAAAGTCGGCTGAGTTAATTTTGACTCAACCATTTCTTCAAAAATATAAACCAAATCACGCGCGGTTTGTTCGGTCTGATTTTTTATTTCGTCAAAAGTTTTTTCTACTTCTGCCGTTGCTTCCTGCCATCGCTTTCTAAATCTTTCTATTGTTTGTTTGCGCTCAGTTCGGCGCTGCTCTTTCGATACTTCTATAAATTTTCCGCGTGCTTGGTAATCTCGTCGCGATGACAGCGCGTCGTGATGCTGCTTGCTTATTTCACCCAAAACTGCGAGAGTTCTGAGTTTTCGCGGATCGTTTAACCACGACTCGTCATATTTTTCGCCGGTTAAATCGCTGAAGGTTATAAAAAAATCTTCGGGATTCTCGCCCGCTTCAATTTGCCATTGCTGGGCTTCAACGTTAAACGATAAATCCTTGTGAACTGCTTCTTTCATCGTTAATCTTTCAAATTTTGAAAAATCAATATCCGCCCAACCATATTTCACCTTCAAACCGCCTGTTGCTTTCTCCACCGCAAATTTATAGATTTCTTCGCAAAAATCCATCATCCCGTTTGTATCCATATAAGCGGAGTAAAATTCGAGCATCGTGAATTCGGGATTGTGCTTGTAGGAAATGCCCTCGTTGCGGAAATTTCTATTTAATTCATATACTTTCTCGAAACCGCCGACGACCAATCTTTTTAAATAAAGCTCAGGCGCGATTCGCGCGTAAAGCGTGATGTCGAGCGCGTTGTGATGCGTTTCAAAAGGCTTGGCGGCGGCGCCGGTCGCTTTCGGCGTCAGCATCGGCGTTTCAACCTCAATGTAGCCGTGTTCTTCGAGAAAATGCCGCATCGAAGAAATGACTTTGGCGCGGATTTCAAAAACCTCGCGCGTGGTCAAGCCTTCGTGTTCGACCTGAAGCGACGAGCCGATCAAATCGGCGTAACGCTGACGCTGGCGAATTTCAGCGTCGGCGATGCCGTGCATTTTGTCAGGCATCGGGAGCAGCGCCTTCGATAAAAACTGCAAACGTTCGACGTGAACGCTCAATTCGCCCGTGTTCGTAATAAAAAGAAAACCCTCGACGCCGACGAAATCGCCGTGATCGAGCAGACCGAACAATTCCCAGCCGCCCGTTTCCGAGCCTTTTCCGTCGTTGGCGATTCCCTTCACATCATCGCGGCGCACGTAAATTTGCAGGCGATTTTTCCCGTCCGAAAGATGAACGAACGCGGCTTTTCCCATCAAACGCGGCGGCGTCGCCAACCGCCCGGCAATCCTGACCGTGCCGAATTCCTTGAGCTTCGCGTTCACTTCTTCCTTAACTTCCGGCGCGGGACGCTCGCCTTCGGCTAATTCGGGCAGGAGATTTTGCCCCGGCTCGAAATTCACGATGTTTGTAATCGTGTCTTCCCCGCCCGTGATGCGTGAGCGTTCAAATTTATTCGGGTAAGAGTTCCCGACCAGATTTTCCAGTTCCTTCAAATGCTCAACGCGCGCCTGCACTTGATCGTTGTCGTCAATAATTCCCTCTTGGATAATGGTTTTCTGTTCTGTGTTTGCGATAGACATATTTTTCTCAATAAATAAAAGGAAGATTATAAACCAATTGAACTATTTTGCTAATTGCAGATCAGGTTGACAAATAAGAATGCCGTTTTGAGTCCAGCCTTCAGGCGGCTTCCGGCTCAAGAAAAAGCCGCCTGAAGGCTGGACTCAAAACGCTTGCCATTTTTTATAGAGATAATCTTTCTTTTACAATTAACAATTAACAATTTACGATTAACAAAATGAGCTTTCCGGTAGAAACAAAAACCGAAATCTCGCGCCTACGCGACGAAATCCGCCGTGGAACTCGCGTCATTTCTCTCAGCGGTTTGACTTCCGTTTCCGCTAAAGCCTTCGTTTTGTCGGAGCTAAAACGCGAAACCGTTAAAACTTTCGTCGTTCTAACCGATTCAAACTCCGAACTCGAAAGCTGGGAATGCGACCTTTCTTTTTGGAGACGCGGAGACGCGGAGACGCGGAGATACGGAGATACGGACTCAACGAACAATGAACAACGAACAACGAACAAAATCCTAACTCTTCCCTCATTTGAGAGCGACATTTATTCGAGCGTTTCGCCGCACGCCGAGACGCAGGAGAAACGGGCTTTGGCTTTGTGGAATTTGACTTTTCAGACGCCCGATTTTCTGATTCTCTCGGCGAAATCGCTGATTACAAAAATTCTCGCGCCGGATGAAATCAAAAATCTAGGCGCGGTTTTGCGGCGCGACGAGGATTTTCCGCCCGAAGAATTGATTGAAAAGCTCGTCGCCTGCGGCTACGTGCGCGAAGACCCGATTGCCAATATCGGCGAATTTTCGCTTCGCGGCGGGATTGTTGATGTCTGGTCGCCGGACGCGGAAATGCCGGTGCGTATCGAATTTTTCGGCGACACGGTTGATTCGATCCGGCAGTTCGATCCCGAAACCCAACTTTCCGTTCAGCATTTGAAGGAAATTTCCATCGCGCCGATGCGCGAATTTGCCGCAAAACCGAAGGATTTGAAAGATTGGGCGGTTTTTGCCCGCGAAAGATTCGAGGAAGAAAAGTTCGCCCGCCCGCTCAAAGACCGCACCGATTTTGCCGCCGAAGGCGAGACTTTTTCCGGCTG
>DATHTS010000791.1:0-2422 GCA_035462935.1 Pyrinomonadaceae bacterium | reverse complement strand
AAACCATATAAAAAGAGAAGAGCGGGAAGATTTTGTAGCGCACAGTGACTTTATTTTTAGAAACAATAGTTTCGGTCACTATTTCACCAATATTACCGTCGTCATAGAAAGCGTAATTTGAAATAGGTAAGAAATAATCTCCCATTTGAATCCCATCAGGCGTCACTACCGGTGTTACACTGGGGGGGATGGTGTAGGAAATTTCAAGCACCGTGAAATTTGAAGGCGCCCACGAATTTCCAAATAACCAAATGCTCTGTCGGATTGTTTTATCCGAACGGATTCTGTTTTGGACGACCAGTTTTGAGCTGCTGTCCAGATTTGAATCAAATATCCAGGTGCCGTCGGAATTTATCACCTGTGTATAGCCATGAGCGGAAAAATTAGTAATGTTGCCGAGTTGCGGTCGCTCGTTAAGATAAACTTCTTCCCGGATGCCCTCAATCTTTATTTTGAGCCAATTGCTTGTGTCGTCGCGTGGCGTAACAAGAAATTGCGCAGAATTTCCCAGTGTTTGAAAAGTGTAATTACCGAAAATTAATCTGTCGCTTCCTTGAGCATTTACACTGCTTACGGTAAAAAACGCGAATGCGAAGCCAATTAATAATAGACCAAGAATTCCAGGGATTATCTGAGATAAAATTCTCATAAACTTCTCCTTTTGGTGATTTATTTTTTTTGAAATAATAACGGTAATCACTTTCAGGAGAAGAATTAATGTCTTTTTACTTCCGAAGATGAATAGACATTATACCAGCCAGAAAGTGAATGGTAGTGACCATAACCGCAAACAGATATAATGTCAAGGCAATTTTGCCCTTAACCCGTCAAAACCCCTTAATTTTTATTGTTTAATTATCCGTTTATGACAATTTTCCATTACAAAAAACTCGAAAGGATTGATGCGTTTGCGGTCCGCCTTATTACTTAGCCAATTGTCGCAAGTTCATTTAAATAAAGCGAGAAAAGCCAAAGCATAATTATGCTTTGGCTTCTTCTATTGTATAACGTTTTGCCGCTCTTTTATCAGCGAACAATTTAAGAAGTGCGATTTTGTTTGCGAAATTCTTCTTCAATCGCGCTGCAAGCCGTTTCGACCGCTTTACGCGGACGGCTGAATGAACCGCTGGCAATCAAATCTCCCTCCTTGTTGAACACGGCTAATTTGTTGTCCTTGTTGAACAAATCTTTGCCGCCTTCGTGTTCGAGCATAACAATGAAATCGGCTTTGTCTTTATACATCGTGACAATCACGCCTTTGCATTGCTGGCTGAATCGCTTGATTGTTTCAGCAGTGCGCGGTTTGGCTCCGCCTTTCGTTCCGCCGCCGCTGATAGTTGTGCGACCCTTTTTGTCTGTGCCGCTAAAAATCGGGTCGCTTTCGATTTCCCAGGATTCACTTTCCTCGATATAAACGCGGGGCGGATCATTTTCCTGTTGTCCCGCGGTAATTCCGGTAAATATAACCGCAAGCGTTATAAAGATTAATATTACGTTTGGCATATAAGCTCCTCTACTTTAAAAAATTATTAATAGCATATTCGGTTATTTTGTTAATCAAACATTGGTTTGACGCTGCTTTAACAACATAACCGAATGCCGGTGCGGTATATCGCAAATTATATGCCATTATAAAAATTTGTATTTTTATAATGTTGTATCAATAAATATTGTGAGTAATTAAAAGATGAAATTTGTTCTCAATTTATTTAATTTATTGTAATTATTGATGATTGGAAGTAGAAGTTGATGAATGTTAACTGCATTTTGACGCTTATACGAAAGAGTGCAATTTTTTTACCTTTTGGTGCAGCTTGAATTGGTCGGCGTTGCGGGGCAGCGGTTAAGAAAATTTAAAGTTCTTTCAAAACGGATCGTCTCTGAGACACTAATAAGTTTATAACAAAACATAATTAATTCTACTAGGACTTACGCAAGACGCATTTTAACAGATGGATTTTTCAGTTGTTGAATCAAATAATCTGACAATTGTCCGAATTTGATTTGATAAACTGTTTTCCCTGTTTCTTCGGCATTCCTTCCGGCAAACTAAAATTCAGGCGACATGAGAATAAGCTGTTGACAAAGCACTCGCAGTTTCCGGCGAAAGTTGAAGATGCAAAAAGAATTCTTTCGGGTAAACAGCGACATCGCCCTTTTCGTCAATCACCCGCGCATATTTGCCGCGCAGGGCAATACGGTAAATTTTAAACGGAATGAGCAATTCGGCATCGTCGGTTTCAAGGCAAACGGCAAAAATTTCTTTTGTTTCGTCCGGTTCGGAGGGAACGGCAACTCTCGTTTCGCGCATCGGCATTAAATCTTCGGCAACTTTATTCATTTGATTTCTCCTAATTTCCTGAGTTCCGCAAGCCAGAAAGCGACGGCGTTTTTCAGTTCGTCCAAATCTTTCTTGTCTAAA
>DATHTS010000790.1:0-4429 GCA_035462935.1 Pyrinomonadaceae bacterium | reverse complement strand
TCACCGGAAAATAATCGGGATAATCAATCGTCAAAACAATCTTGCCGTCCGCGCCCGGTTTATGGCTGTCAATAAAATCCTGCGGCACGCCTTCCAGTTCGGAAACATCATTGACAATAACTTTGTCTTTATCCTCACGGATATTTCTGCCGAATTCCTGCCCGATTAAAACAATCTCATCGCGCAGAGCCTTGATTTTCTTTCGCGTCGCCTCATCTTTATCAACGCCCGCCAGCCGAAAATCTCGCAGAGTTTTTTCAACAAAATGGCGCGTTACCGCATCCGCGCCCTTTAAATCCATCGCGGAAAGCGCGTCGAAAACCGCCCGGTTTAACGACAAATCGGTCGAGAAAGCGGAAACTTTTTGCGCGATCTTTTCCGCCGTCGAGCGAAAATTTTCATCCGGGTGAACTTCCTGCATCAATCCCGCCTGCGCTCCCGCGGCATCCAGAAACAGCAGCGCCTCGTCGTAAGGAGCCAGAGTGTTTTTAATCGTCCGCTTTCCTTTAACCGCCAGCATCCGATTAATCGCTTCCTGAGCTTTCTGCAAACGCTCGTCCTGAATCTTGCTGAAAGCCGCCGCTTCCAGCCCATTTGTCCAAAAAGGTTTATCGTCCATAGCAAAAGCTGAAATATAGCCAAAAGGTAAAATAATAACCGCCGTCGCCAGCAAACACCAAATTCTGTTCATTTAATTCTCCAAATTTTATAAAACGAATTCCGAGGTTTCCGTAATCCCGGAATTAGACTCTTTTTATTATGCATAAGTTGCAATCTTATAGGAATTTAACTCCTTTTCAGTTCGGTAAGGTTTCGGCTTTGAATAAAATAAAGATTAAGAAATCGGAACCGCGAAAAACCTCAATAAGTTTAGTGTCTTTTCGTGTTTTTATTCGCTTTATCTTAATAACCTCCGTGTTTTTGTTAATTTTTGCGCAAAGCCTAAGGTTTCAACCTGTGATGAAATATTTAAGTGAAAATAATTGAAAATGTGCCTAAAAAACAGGTTTTTTCGGACAAGCGGGGGCAAGCCGCCCTTCCAGACCTGAAATTTGTTTTGCCTTGAATGGTTAATTGCGGCGGATAAGCCGAATAAAGACGAGCCGGATAAATTGGCAGGTCGGGAAGGGAGGCTCTGCCCCGCTGATTTTGAAAATGAATTAACCCTGAAAAAAATCAAGGAGTTGAAATTTACAAAACCGAAAGCCATACTAAAATAAAAGGAAAAATATGAAAAACCAAATCGAAAACATCGTTGACGAATACGTTTCCGAAAATCTTGACCGGCGAGGATTTCTGGCTCGCTTGATAGCTCTGACCGGAACATATGCCGCCGCGCATCTTTTGCTGGAACAAACCGGGCTCGCACAGACGGTTGTTTCCGAAAAAGAATCGAAAAAAGCCAATGTTGATTCCAGCACAATCGAATACAAAAACGGCGATGTAACGCTTTCCGGTTATCTGAGCAAGCCGATGAAAAAAGGCAAGTATCCCGCAATTCTCGTCATCCACGAAAATCGCGGTTTGAACGAACACACCCGCGATGTCGCCCGCCGTTTTGCTGCCGCAGGTTATGTCGCGCTAGCCGCCGACGCCCTTTCCCGCAAAGGCGGATCGGCTTCGTTTGAAACCCCGGAAAAAGCGCGTGAAGCGTTCTCGTCGCTCAATATGTCGGAAGTTACAAGCGATTTAAATGCCGGACTTGCGTTTTTAAATTCGTACCCGAACGTTAAAAAAGGAAAACTCGCCTCAATCGGCTTCTGCTGGGGCGGAGCGCGGTCTTTCGCGCTGGCGACCGAACCGAACAACCTGAAAGCGGCGGTCGTTTTTTACGGAACCGCGCCTTCGGAAGAGCAACTAGCGAAAGTGCGCGTTCGGGTTCGCGGCATTTACGGTTCAAAAGACGAGCGCATCACTTCAAAAGTGCCGGAAGTCGCCGCGGCGATGAAAAAGCTGAACAAATCATATGAATACAAAATCTATGAAGGCGCTGAACACGCATTCTTTAACGATACGAATCAACAAAGATATGACGCCGAAGCCGCTAAAGATGCGTGGATTTTAACTCTTGCATTTTTGAAAAAAAACCTAAAATAAAATTTTTGTTATTGTTTAATTTTGATTTGGCAGGATCGAACAAACTCTCAAGGCTAGGGCATTTTATAAAATGAATTATGGTTATTCATATTTTTAGTAGGAGCTGATAAATTCTAATGTCAATAATCTATCTTTTGTTATTTGTCTTTATAATCGGAGGATTTTTAGTTTTTATTTTACTTTTATTGAAACGGTCAAAAGCAGAAAATAGTTCCTTTATCCCATCGTTAGATATAAAACTGCCGGAAAATAAAAAAGTAGAAATTAAACAAGTTTCTAATTCCTTTAATGAAACTACTCAAAATATTGAATTTTTTGAGAACTATAACCCAGACACGGATTTCAAGGAAAAATCCAGAGAATTTGTAAATAATGAACTTCTTAAACATATACCACAAACTCCCGCAAACAAACCATCTCCCAATAAATCAAAAAATTCTGCTTTATTTTTGCTTGAAAAAATAAAAAGTTTACGAGGAAGCAATTTTAATTGGGCAACAATGCCTGAAGTATTGAATTTTTCATCTAATCCTAAAACTAGACACCGCATTCATTTACTTATCGAAGCCCATAAATTAATGGTTAACGGGAGAAATGTTTTTCTAAATGTTTTAGAACTAGGTTGCAAAAAGGCTTTAAGAACAAATCCCAATGCTGATGCTGCCACTGCTTTAAAGGACGCTTTAGATGAACTTAACATCTTAGAATAGGTGGCTGCGAAAACGTTGGCTATTTGAATTTACCGATTAACGTATCGAATTTTATTTTTGTCTGATTCCGCTTTCACTTTTTCCATCACCTCATTCAAATCAATCTCGCTCACATCATCAACCTCCGCGCACATCTCCATCAACAATTTATCCTGCGCGTTCCCTTTTTGCTTGGCTACCGAATAAGGCAAATCTTCGCGGAAGGTTACCATTGAATATTTGGAAAAATAATCGGGAAAGGTTTGTTCGAGTTTGGTTTCCAATTCTCTTTTCCTCACGAAAACCGGATCTGCAACAGCATCGCGCATCTCGTAGAAATTTTCCTCCGCCATATCCGCAATCGCGTCGGTGTTTTCTTTTCTGGAGTTTTCGTATTCGACGAAAACCGTTTCCCAATCGGTTCCGTATTTTTCGATTAGCTGATTCAAAATGCGGCAGTCTTCAAACGAGGCGTTCATTCCCTGCCCGTAAAAAGGCACGACGGCGTGTGCCGAATCACCGAGCAATAAACTTTTTCCGCCGACATTCCAGGGGAAACATTTGATTGTTCCGAGATTTCCGGTTGGATTTGTAAAAAAATCTTCCATCAAAGTCGGCATCAAGGGAAGCGCGTCGGCAAAATTCTTTTGGAAAAAATCAATTACGGATTTTTCATCTTTAAGCCTTTCAAAACTATTCTCGCCTTCAAAAGCCAGAAAAAGCGTGCAGGTAAAGCTGCCGTCAAAATTCGGCAAGGCGATCATCATAAATTGATGCCGCGCCCAAATATGCAGCGCGTTTTTCTCAATCAAAAAACCTCCATTTGGCGATGGCGGAATATGCAATTCTTTGTAACCGTGTTCGAGAAATTCCTGCGAATAATTAAAACGCTCGATGCAGCCGTGCATCATCACGTTGCGAACCGCCGAACCCGCGCCGTCCGTCGCAATCAACGTATCGCCTTTGACCGCGTATTTTTCGCTCGTTTCCGTATTTTCTATTAACGCTTCGCCCGTTTCGCAGTCGAAATCAACGCATCTCTGATTAAAATGAAATTTTACTATTTCGTGTTTCTCAGCTTCATTAATCAAAGCGATGTTCAAACCGCCGCGTGAAATCGAGTTGATATATTCGCCCTGCCGACCGCTATATGGCAAAAGCTTTGTCTTCCCGTCAATCGAATGAACCATTCTTCCATACATCGGAACGGCTTCGCGCAGCATATATTCGTCCATCCCGACTTCGCGCAAAGCGGCGATTCCGCGGTCGGATAAAGCGAGATTTATCGAACGCCCGGCTGACATTTCCGTTTTTCGCATATCATCCCGCGCTTCGTAAATTTCAACTTCAATGCCGCGTTTCGCAAGATATATGCTCAAAAGAGAACCTGCTAAACCAGCGCCGATGATAATAACTTTTTGTTTGGACATACTTTATTCTGCAAAATTCCAGATGGCTTTTTCCAATTCTTCGAGCGAAAAATTTACGGCTTTCGGCTTTAATCTCAAAGCATATCTTTTCAAATCGCTGCATTCATACAAAACGGTCATCAGCATCAGGCGTTTTCTCAGTGATTCGTCCAGCTCGCCGTCCGCGTAACCGTATGCCTTGAAAAATTCGCGCTGAATTTCTCGCTGTCCTTG
>DATHTS010000789.1:0-4606 GCA_035462935.1 Pyrinomonadaceae bacterium | reverse complement strand
GAAAGGCTGAACCGTTTCAATCGCTTCGCGCGCGTTTTCTGCCTTTAGACCGCCCGCTAAAAACACGGGTTTTTCGACGGCTTCGACAATCCTCCGGCTCAAACGCCAATCGTGCCGCCTGCCTGTTCCGCCGAGTTCCTTGATTTTCAGTTTCGGATTGCCGCTGTCGAGCAAAATCGCGTCAACCGTTTCCGCCAGTTCAACGGCTTCATCAATTGATTTTTCGTCCGTAACGTGAATTACCTGAACAAGTTTTACATTCGGCAGCGCCTCGCGGATTTCGTGATAAGTTCTATCCGCGAGTTCGTCCACAATTTGAATCGTGTTTGTATGAACTTTTCGATAATGCTCTATAATTTCGCCCGCTTTTGTCTTGCTCGTCAACAAAAATGTGGCAATCGGCGGCGGAACATTTCGAGCGATTTCCGCGATTTTCTCGTCGGAAATCACGCCCGGACCGGAAGGCATTTCGCCGACCAAGCCGAGAGCCGAAGCGCCGCATTCGATTGCGTCAGAGGCTTCCTGCCAGCTTGAAATACAGCAGATTTTTATTCTCGGTTTAATCATTTCGGTGCATTTCAATAATCTTACCAGAAACCTTTTGAATCGCATTCCGTATCCAATCAAGATTCGCATTTAATAAAAGCTTTTTCGGAAGCAAATTTTTGCTTGTTTTTCGGCATCCGAAAGATTAGTCTTGATTCAAAGGAGTAATTTTATGAAAACGTTTTTTATTCTGGCGCTTATGCTTTTGAGCCTCACCTTTGCTCAGGCGCAGGGCGAGCAAGCGCCTTTGCAGGAAAAGGAGTTCGAATACAAAAACTGGACTTACAAATCGGTCCGCGACGATCAATCAATTAATCTGCGCGATTTCGCCAAAGATAAAAAACTCGTGATGGTCGTTTATTTCTCGGCTTGGTGTCCGAATTGGAGAAACGAAGCGCCCGTCGCGCAGCGGCTTTACGAGAAATATAAAGACCATGGCTTCGTCGTCGTCGGCGTCAGCGAATACGAAACGGTCGAAAAGACGCTTAAGGATTTGGAGAAGAAAGGCATTGCGTTTCCTGTCGTTTACGAGTCCGTTTCACTGCAAGACCGCGAGAAAACTTTGCATTTCGGCTACCGGAAAGAAGCGGGCGACACGCGCAAATGGGGCTCGCCCTGGAACGTCTTTTTCGTTCCCTCGAAAATGAAGAAAGACGGCGATACTCTGGTGAAAAAAGCGTTTGTCGTGAACGGGGAACTGATTGAAGCGGAAGTCGAAAAATTTATTCGCGAAAAGTTAGGCTTGAAGCCGGAAGAAGCAGCGGCGCAGAAAATTCAATAACTTTTAGAAAAATTTTTGAAATTGAACTAAAAACAGTGCTTTATAAATTGCCACTAGCTTATGGTGTTTGAAAAATAAAACCGACAAATAAATTTGAAAAGCGTCGGCAGACGCAAACAGAAGGTAGCCGGATGCGAAGTGTCTGGTCAAAATTCAAAACGATTCGCGCGTTGCAGACGCGCTCAGAAATGATCTGACCGCACCTTGCGGCGCGGGGTTGCCGGGCTGATTAATCCAGAAGCTTCGCATCCGGCTACCTTTTTCGGCACGGCTTCGCCGTTGAGTTTTTTTGCCGGATTATTTTTTCACACCATCAGCTAGTGGGCAGATTGGAAAAAAGCAAGCGGCTTCAGCCAAAATTAAAATGAACAAATCAATCATCCTTTCAGCTTTAGCTAAAGCAATAAGGAATAAATTATTTTTCCGCAAATTCGGCTAAAGCCTTCTGTTTTATTGTCCTTTTGACCACTAGCTGATGCTTTGAAAATTAAATCTAACATTAAATATCGCGTAGCGATTATCTGAATTTAGCCGTGTAATTTATTGCACGGCTTGAGTTTGGAAGTTTTTATTGTCGCGTCAGCGACAACTGAATATAATCTTCGATTCAGTTGTCGCTGACGCGACAAAAACAATTTCTTCACTATCACGTGCCTTAAAAGACACGCCTAAATTCATTTTGTCGCTGACGCGACTTAAATCTTTTTTGTTAGATTTATTTTTCAAAGACCATAAGCAGACGGCAATTGATTTAGCATTACTTTTAGTTCACTATCAACTTTTATTTAAACAAAGCAAGATTAGAGCGGCTCAAGAATTCATTTAACTCACATTTTTACAGCAAAAATAAAACGAGAATTTTCACCCCGAATTGTTGCGATTTTGAGCTGTCAGGACGGAAAAACAATAAGCAAACCGGAGTGAGTTTAGTTGTATCTTATCTTTAGATTGTGTGAGTTCAGTTTTTGTCACAATCAATAAGATAAATTTACTAAAGGGATTTATAATATGTTTATATGTTGAAGCCGACCATCATCGCTATTCCATTTTTCGCGCTGCTGATTGCCGTCGAAGCTTATTTCGCCATCCGGCACGCACGGGAGGAATACGACCGCAAAGATGCGTGGACGAATATTTTTATCGGCTTTATGAGCGTTGTTTTTGGAGCGATTTTCGGGCTTTTTACCGGTCTGGCATACATTTGGGCTTATGAATACGCGCCGTATAAAATGCCGATGAACGCTTGGTGGGCTTGGGTTTTGCTGCTTTTTGTTGATGATTTCGCTTATTACTGGTTTCATCGGTTTAGCCACGAAGTCCGGTTTTTCTGGAATTTTCACGTCGTTCATCATTCGTCGAATCAATACAATCTGAGCGTCGCCGTGCGGCAAAGCTGGTTTAGCGGCATCGCGCATTGGATTTTTTACGTGCCGGTCGCGTTTTTGGGATTTCCGCTCTGGGCTTTTGCGACGATGCACGGGCTGAATTTGATTTATCAGTTTTGGATTCACACGAAACATATCAAAAAACTCCCCGCTTTTCTCGAAAACATTTTGAACACGCCTTCGCATCACCGCGTTCATCACGGTGTGAACAATCCGTATCTGGATAAAAATTACGCGGGAGTTTTTATAATTTGGGATAAGATGTTCGGCAGCTTTGTTCCCGAAACCGAAGAGGTTCGTTACGGGATTATCAAGCCTTTGGAAAGCTATAACCCGCTTTGGATAAACACGCACGGCTGGTTTGAAATGTGGGAAGCGATGCGGCAAAAGAAAACTCTTGCAGGAAAACTGCGCTGTATTTTCGGCGCGCCGGCAATGGAGTTTGAGGAGAAAGCTTTATTAACGGCGAATATCAAAAAACAAATCTAATATGAAAATAAAATTGTTGCTTTGCCTTCTCTTTATTTTTGCATTTTCATCCGTCAGTTTCGCTCAAAGCGTTAAAGTTACGCCGGGAAAAATCACCTATAAACGACCGAAACCGATTGTAGATTTCAAAAAATCCTTCACCGTAATTTACCCGAAAATTTCCGGCTTGACTCCGGCATTGAATAAAAAGGTCGAAACCGCCGTCAGTTACGAGAGAAATTTCCATTTTAATCTGAAAGAAGAAATCAACGAGATCCAATGGCTGGAAGAAGCGAGCTATAAGGTTGATTACAATAAAAACGGGATTTTAGGCGTTACGCTGACAATGAGCGGAACGGGCGCGTATCCTTCGGTTTATGACAAACCGGTGATTGTCAATCTTAAAAACGGAAATAAAATTCAGCCTGCGGACGTTTTTATAAAATTAAATGAGCTGGCGGCAAAAGCTAAAAAAGCGCAGCAAAATGAAATAAAAAAGGCTCTGATTGAAATCAAAAAAGAATACCCGGATGAAGAAAGCCCAGTAGATTTTTTTCAAAACGCGGATTTTACGGCAGAGAATTTGAAAGAGTTTACAGTCAGCGATAAAGGCGTAACTTTTTGGTATGACTACGGTTTTCCGCACGTCGCGCAGGCGCTTCAGCCGGAAGGTCGCTATTTTTTCAGTTGGGCGGAATTAAAACCTTTTATCAAACGCGGCGGGTTGCTTGCACAGTTTGTTCGCTAATATACTTGCGTTTATGAACGAAAGAAAAATTCGTGTTTTGGTAGCCAAGCCCGGTCTCGACGGTCACGACCGGGGCGCGAAAGTTATCGCCCGCGCTTTGCGCGACGCCGGAATGGAAGTTATCTATACGGGGCTCAGACAAACGCCGGAGATGATTGCGGCGGCGGCTTTGCAGGAAGACGTGGACGCCGTCGGAATTTCTATTTTGAGCGGCGCGCATAACACGCTCTGCCCACGCATTGTTGATTTGCTGCGCGAAAACGGGATGGACGACACGCTGGTACTTGTTGGCGGCATCGTTCCGCAGGAAGATATTTCCGAATTAAAGCAAAAAGGAGTGTCGGAAATTTTCCTTCCCGGCACTTCAACCGAAGATATTGTTAGATTTATTCGTGAAAACGTCCGAAGCGAAAATTAAGATTTAAATATTTTGGAATAATAGTTGCTCAATTTAGCCTGAATCCTGAGGAATGTATCAAAAAAATGCGTTCCGACGTTTTTGAGAGTATAATTTAGTTGATTTTTAATTTTATTTGGAGGGTAAAAATGAGAAAAATAATGAGTCTTTTTTCCGTGCTTCTGATGATGCTTTCGATGGTTTTCATCAGCGAGGCGATTTCGACGAGCAATCCATATGCGGTTCAGGCGCAGCAGGTAAGGGTTAAAAAGAGAATACCC
>DATHTS010000788.1:0-4563 GCA_035462935.1 Pyrinomonadaceae bacterium | reverse complement strand
CATAAACGCGCTTCACCCGGAGGATTCGGTCGCTGTTTTGCATTATCACGACAAGGCGGAAATTATCGCTGAATGGACGAATGATAAGTCGCTTCTTTTAGACGTTTTGAACAAAAAATTAAATTTCGGAAAGCGTTCCGTGTTTATTGACGCGCTTCAGTTAGCCACCCAATTTCTCCAAAAATCGCCGCTCGACAACCGGCATCTGGTTTTAATTACCGACGGCACGGACAGCCTTAATAAAAAGAACGAGCGCGACGCGGCGATGAACCGGCTTTTGGCGACCAGCATCAGCGTTCACGTTATCAGCTACACGCAGCTCGAGCGCGTCCAAATCGAGCCGAAAACAAAAGGAACTTCAAAATCACCGCCGCCGAAAGCGATGCCCGACGAAGTTGCCGCCACTTTGCCAAACGGCGCGCGGGATTTAGCAACCGCGCCTAAAATCGGTCCGACAATCATTACCGACAGAGGCTTTCTGCGAAAAATGCGCGAGCGAAAAGACGCGCTGATCGAAAGCGAAAAATATCTCTACAATTTAGCCGAAAGCACGAGCGGCGAGTTTATTCTGCCTGAAACGGGAGAAGAAATGCTCGATAAAACGTCTCAGGTCGCGCAGCTTATTGATTCGCACTACGTCGTAACCTACACGCCGAAACGCCCTCTGAGCGAAGCGTCAAAGGGCGAGATTCGTAACATCGTAGTTTCTTCCAAACGTCAGGGTCTGCAAGTAATGGCGCGGCGGAAACTTGTGATTGAAGAATAAACAAGATTTTTTCAATTGAGAGAAGATTGTCTTTGAGTGAAATTATATTTTGATATTTGCCGGATTAAAGAAGTTCTCATCAATTAAATTGCAAATTTTACCGCGTAAAGGCAGCCGTTCTTGACCGGAGAGATTTGTCAGTTTGCAATTTAATTTATTCTCCTATCAAAAAGGGCTGCCTTTACTTATTAAAGTTTAGTTTTCCTTTCATATTCGAACTGGATCTTCGCCCGATTTTATGAATAAAACTAAGACTTCAATGTTATATCGAGACACTTAAACCCATATTTGGGGCTGCCTCAAAAACAAATTTGATTATTGTTCGTCTTCGGGATTGCGGGCGGTGGAGACGGCTTCTCTCTTTTCCGTTTTGGGAGTTTGCCCGACAGTTTCCGGCTCGGATTCTGTCGCGGATAAAGATTCAGCCGGTCGGTTTTGCGCTATAAATTCAGAGCTCGGAAGTGGTTTTATAGATTCTGAAGGTTTTTGATCCTGAGTAAAAACAGGCGATCTTTCTTGCCGGGTTGTGTAAATGCCCGCGGCATTTGCAATTTCATCCGCCGAAGCGGTCAAAACCTTATCCAGCATATTTTCAGGCAGAGTTTTTGTTTGACCGTTGTGTCCGAAAACGAAAAGTTCTTTTTGTCCGTTTACGGAAGTTCGCAAGAGTAGATATTTTATACGCGAATTATTAAAGTATCTCGTTTCGGTTTTATTTCCCGCTGAGTCATACATTATACTGATTTGCGAACCGTCATTCGCAACTTTAGTCGTATCATCCGAATTTTGAATCGGATTAGATACAATTTCCTCTATCCCTTCAAAATCCTTATCCTCAATGACAATCTCACCTTTTTCATTAGTCTTCAGTCCATCATCAAACACAACCTCATCCATCTCTGTGGATGTGAAGCTTGAACAGGATGCGAAAAAAAGTGACAGCAATACTATTGCCAAGAGACAAAACTTGTGATTCATATTTTTCTATAAAAGTGAGGAAAGCTGTTTAATAGAGCAGGCAATAAAGAATTAAACTAATTTTCATTAGCTCTTTATTCTCAAATTCGGATGGGCTGACTTCTTATTTTTCAGCTACTCCCCTAACAAAGTTGCTGACGCCAACAAGCCCGTCCTGAACGCTGTTTGAATTGTAGGTAATATCCGAATTACCACCGCCTGACAGGTCATATTTAGGCGCCAAAAATCCGGCTGCCAGATCATTCGGGTTATAAGGCGCAATAACTACGTTTCCTTGCAGAGTTCCGCCGCCGCCGCCTTGACGGTCAATTCCGTCTGATCCGGTAACAATAATTAAGCCGTTGAAGTTAAAATTTCCGTTCAATGTTAACTTTCCTGTGACGACTAAAATTCCACCGCCGGAACCGGTAAAAGATACATCCCCGTTTACAAAGGTAATTCCTTTAGCTGTAGCGTTATCACCAAAATTTCCGCTTCCTGGAAGCGAACCATCCTCTTTTGGAAAAACACGACCGGAAGAATTGGCGATATGCTCCAAACTTTTTATTGTACTATCCAAATTGACTGGGCTTTGAAGCCAAAGAGGCATTTCACCCGCTACGTCTGAAGGAGTTCCGACAACCGTTCCGTTGAATGGATGCGGCTGCTGACCGTTCACCGAAGCCGTAACAATTTGCAGATTTGAATTGTTATTTGTTCCAATCGGCGGAATAAAGAAATTGGAAGCGATATCATCGCCGGAATACTGCATTGCGGCTGAGCTGCCCGGATTAAATACAAAACTGCCGTTTGAAGCGCTATTCGGACCGACTAAAGTCAAAGTCGCGGGCGCCTGCATTCCATTAAAGAAGTCCTTCTGGATAACAGCTTCAAGAATTTTTTTCGCGCCACGAGGTCCAAAGCCGGTTGAGCGTATCAGTAATCTAGTCGCCTCAGCAGGTGTCATAGCTCCTCTTACAGGTGTACAACCTTGCCCGCAACCTGTTGTAGTATTAGACGCATTGGGCGCAAATGGAGTAACCTGAAACCCAACTATCGGCGGCTTGAGAGTTGGGTCTGTAACGGTCGTATTAATCGTTCCACAAGAGCCGTTGTTCGGGCAGGATATTGTAATAACGCTGCCCATTATAGAAAACAGCTGTGATTCGTAAGTGATTTTAACCGTGCCGGGTGAATTGTTGGTCATAGTTCCCGTTTCAATCCAGCCGCGAATATATTTCGTTGCAATATATGGCTGCGTCATATTTACTGCGATATGAAACCGAAGCCGGGGGCTGATAGTTGCCCCGTTCCCTTGGACATTAAAGGTAAAATATCCAAATCTTGTGTTTGCTGAACCCGACGATACATTTAAATTAGTAACGGTTTCATCAATATATTCAATAGTTATCCTATTATTTGTGTCGCCGCAAATTCTTTTCTTATTGTTTCCTCCTGATTGTGTGCAGTTTCCTTCGCCAATAAATCCCGACGTGCTGTAAGAGATGTTGCTATTAGCTGTATTATCCGGGTCGGTTATGTTGAGCTGAAAGGCGTAGCCGGTTTTAGGATCATATGTTGAGGATGAACCGAGAGACACGCGCCAATCAGCTACACTGCTCGGCTTATAATTGTAATTTATCCAGCGAGAGAGCCTTGCCACAGTGCCGGTATCGGTTGAAACATTGGATTGAGTTAGAGTAACGGCTTTTTTGAAGTCTATGCGGTTAGCAGGATCGGTTGCGGGTTTCGTCGCATCAAACAAAGGATTTGGCACAACATTTCTGCGCAGCACATTAATTGCTGATTGAATACCGCTTTCAGCCGCGTTATAGGCTTGCTGATCGGCAGTGGCATCGGTTACATTTGCGGTGTTCATCGTAGCTTCCAAAAGCAATCCGGCGCTGGCGACTAAAAGCAAAAAGGAAACCAACACTACCATTACCAATGCCGCGCCCCTTTCATCTTTTCTATATTCGGATTTTAAAGTATTTTTCTTTTCCATCTTTGACTCCTTCTATCCAAAATTTCGTTTAATACTGATTCAGCATATAACTCGCATTCCGCAGAGTTACATCGGAAGAAAAAGTAACTTTTTGATTGGACGGCTGTCCATTTACCGGTTCAAGCTCAACGGTAACGGTTATCGTTACCCGCCCGGTATTGGCTGTCGGAACAGTTTTTTGGACCGGCGTTGAATTGCTTCCGACATAATCCCAATAAATAAATTTCACGTCGCTGATGCGATTTACGACTATAGAGGTTTCCGTAGTCAAGCTGGAGCAGTTAAGCGGATTTGCCGTCGAATAACGTTCGTGCCTAACAATTGATTCGATGGATGCGTCATAATAAAAAGTTACGTCTTCGCCTCTATCGCAAAATTGAGTATTGGAATTTACGATATTTGAGTTAAAATGAATTTTACTATTATTCGAATCCGCTGAAACTAATCCGTTACTTGCTTTACCATTCGCAGAGTATTTTATTCCAAATCCTGAATTTGAAATCTCACGCGATATTACATTCAGCGCGGCTTGGGCGGACGTTAGCGCATCAGTCCGCTGACTTTCCATTCTTCGAGTCCCGAGCGCGGCGGAAAGCAGCGTACTCACCAACCCCATTAAAACAATAGTAATGGACATTGCAATCATTACCTCAATAAGCGAAAAACCTTTATTATCTTTATTTTTCGGCTGCTTCATTTTTTTTATTCTTCCTCTAATTTGATCTCGTTCGGCGCAACACAACCGTTGCCGGGACAGCGGTTTGCCAGCCCGGCGTGGGGCTGTCTAATGCAACTTTAATAGTTATTTCTTTAAATGTTGTGGCGGAATTATCTT
>DATHTS010000787.1:0-8245 GCA_035462935.1 Pyrinomonadaceae bacterium | reverse complement strand
AAACGGCATTTCATTACAAGTTAATTTCTCTTTTTTACAATCTTTTAGAAAGCTATTTTTCCGAACGAAACGACGTAATAGCTGCCGCCAATATGATGGTTTATTACGAGAAGAATGAACCGAAAAAATGGCTCGCGCCCGACATATTTGTTTGTTTCGGAATTGAAAAATATTTGCGGCGGACCTTCAAAGTTTGGGAAGAAGGCGTTTTTCCGCAAGTGGTTTTTGAAGTTGCCTCGGATACGACGTTTGAAAACGATCTCGGCGGCAAGCGCCTCGATTACGCGCGTCTCGGAGTTGAAGAATATTATCTGCTCGACCCGGAACGCGAGTATCTGCCGTCGCCGCTGATGGCTTTTCATCGTCAAAACGGGCGTTTGCTGTTGGTTAATATCGAGGACAACCGAGTTCTTTCGCCGCTTCTGAATTTGGAAATTGTGGACACGGGCAAATCGTTCCGGCTGTTTGATCCGCAGGAAGAGAAGTTTTTACAAGCCGTTTTGACGGGCGAATAGAAGGATTATGAAAACCGTTCGTTATACATATTGGAAAGATGGCGATTTTTTTATCGGTTTTTTGAATGATTATCCCGATTATGAAACGCAGGGATTTTCAAAGGAAGAATTGACTGAAAATTTAAAAGATTTGCTGAAAGATATTGAGTCGGAAGAAATTCCGTTTATTAAGAAAGTTGAAGAATTGATTATTGCCTGATGAAAAGGCGTGATTTGATAAAACAACTTGAAGAAATGGGTTGTGTTCTGGTTAGACACGGCGGAAAACACGATTGGTATACAAATATGAAAACGAAACAATCCCAACCTGTTCCGCGTCATAAAGAAATTAACGAAAATCTGGCAAAATCAATTATCAAGAAACTTTCAGATAAATAGGTTATGAAAATCATCGTTTTAATGAAACAAGTTGCCAATAAGGACGCCGTTTTGCGGATTGGCAGGGATGAAAAATGGATTGACGAATCGGATATTTCGCACCAGACCAATGAATCCGACGGCTACGCTCTGGAAGAAGCCTTGCGCCTGAAGGAAGCTAAAGGCGACGGAGAAGTCGTTGTCTGCACACTCGGCGGGCAGAAGGCGAAAGCGGTTATCAAAGACGCGCTGGCTCGCGGCGCTGATCGAGCCGTTCATATTGTTGTCGAAGAAGACAACAAACTCTCGCCGTTTCAGATTGCCAAGACGATTGCCGACGCGATTCGGGACGAAAATGCCGATTTGATTTTTGCGGGCTTGCAGTCTGACGACGCGAGCTACGGGCAGACGGGCGTAATTTTGGCTGAGCTTTTGGGAATTCCGCACGCGACGATCGTAATCGAGATTGACCGCGAAAGCCTGAACGGGAATCTTCGCGTCAAACGCGAGCTTGAAAGCGGCTGGTATCAATGGTTTACCTATCAACTGCCGGCGCTTTTGACGATTCAATCGGGAATTTCGCAGATTCGCTACGCATCACTCAAGGGAATTATGGCGGCGAAAAAGAAAGAAATTCGGGAAGTTACGCCTAATATCGAAGATTTCGGTTCGGCGCAGCGGATAGAAAAAGTTTATATGCCGCTTAAAACCAAGCAGACGCAGATGCTTGGCGACGGCGACGCGAAAAAAGGCGCGGCTGAATTAGCGGAAAAACTAAAGACCGAAGTCAGGGTTTTGTAATCGGATTTTGAATTAATAAAAAAATAAAAGAGCGCTCTATTAGGGCGCTTTTTTGTTTATCGGATTACATTCATTAAAAAATAAGTTACACTTTTCCTGCGGCTTAAAGTTTTTCGGATTGATATTCCAAATCCGCTTTCAGGCGATTTTTGGGTAAACCGCTTTCTCAAATAATTTTGAAGAGTCTGGAAACCGTGTAATTAGAAAATTTAAGCCGAATTAACAGGTTTTCCCAATTGCCTATACCGCAAGTCCGAACCTTCGGAATAAATATAAAAACAAGGAGGAAAAATGCATATATTTGCAATCAGTAAATTGATTTGGGCTAAAACGAACCGCTCGAAAAGTTGGTTCATATATTTTTCAACCTTCTACTCGCTCGCGCTGTTTTTGTTTATTACCGCTTCCGGCGTTTTGGCTCAATCGGTGATTTACGACAACGGCGGTTTTGCGACCGGAACAACTGCAAAAAACGGGGTTGCCGCGCCGGGCGGCGGGCAGTGGAGCGAGCTGCAAAATTTTAACGGCGATACTTCGGCATCGAACAACCGCGCGGGAATGGACTGCGCGGTAACGGTGACTACAGCCCGTTGCGCTGACGATTTTAATGTTCCCGTCGGACAGACTTGGACGATCAGTCAAGTTGTAGTGTTTGTTTACCAGACAGGTTTTTTAGGCGCGAACAGCCCGGTTACCGGCGCAACTCTGGAAATCTGGCGCGGCAAACCGGGAGATGCTTCAAGCGTGCTTGTTTTCGGCGACGCGACGACTGATCGGTTAGCGGGTTCGACGAACACGAACACATTTCGCATTTTCAATACGGTCGTGCCGACCCCGAGATTTACCGATACCGACCGACGCATCTGGCAAGTCAACATCAATGCCGGAAATACGGTTTTGCAAGCCGGAAATTATTGGATTAGCTGGAACACTACAATTGCAAACAATGCGGCGCATTTTGCTCCTTTTGTAACAATTAACGGCGCTCGCTGGGTTCCGGGATGGAACGCGCGGCAGTTTAACGGAACGACTTGGACGAACATTCTGGATGACGGAAACCCGACGGAAGCGCCCGATTTTCCGCAGGATTTTCCGTTCAAACTAATCGGCGCAGTAAATGGCGCGCCTCTCGCTCCGCAATCGCGCCGGCTTGATTTTGACGGCGATAATCGCACCGATTACGCAATTGCTCGCGCCGCTAACTCCGGCGCTCAAACGGATTGGTGGATACTTACCGCCGCCGGGCAGATAATTTCTTTACCGTTCGGTTTAGGCGTCGGGTTTGCGGGCGGCGATATTCCAACGCCCGCGGATTTTGACGGCGACGGAAAAACAGACATCGCCGTTTGGCGTCCGGCGGGAGGGCAAGCGGGATTTTATATAATAAATAGCTCGGATAGCACGGTTCGTTTTGACCAATTCGGGCAGACTGGCGATAACCCGACAATCGTCGGCGATTATGACGGCGACGGCAAAGCCGATCCGGCGGTTTATCGAAGCGGGACAAACGGCGGTCAGAGTTTCTTCTTTTATCGCGGATCGGCGAATAATCCGAATGGAAATATCACCTTTACGCCTTGGGGAATAGCCGGAGACAAGCCGTATCCGGGCGATTTTGACGGCGACGGGAAATTCGATTTTCACGTTTTCCGCAATGAAAACGGACAGCTTATCCATTATCAATTGCGAACGGCACAAGGATTTGTCGGTTTCCCGTATGGGCTTGCCGGAGACCGTTTCGCGCCCGGCGATTATGACGCCGACGGGCGAACGGATGTTGCGGCGGTTCGCAATAGCGGCGCGGCTTATGACTGGTATGTTCTGCGCAGCTCGACCATTGAAGTGCAGGTCATCAGATACGGAAATCCGGCGACCGATTTTATTACTCCCGGCGATTACGACGGCGACAACCGAGCCGACTTTGCCGTTTGGCGAAGCGGGCAAGGTATGTTCTACGTGATGGGAACAAGAAGCGCGCCCTCGCAGGTGAAATGGGGACAATCCGCCGGAGCGTTTACGCCGCCCGATTACCCGGCGGCTAATTTCTCGGTTCAGTAAATTGAATTTTATTTTTGGCTCTTTGACAATTTGGGGTTAAAAATATCGAGAGAGCGGGTGCAAGCAGCCCTTCCCGACCTGTTATCTGATTTAGCTTGAATTATTAATCCTCAAATTTAACTCAAGATAAGGTTGAAAAAGCCTTGTTTAATAAATTTACAGGTCGGGAATGCCTGCTTGCATCCGCCATATTCTAATTTATTATTTCTTTATTTTTCAAAGAGAAATGGCAGATTCAGATGTTCAAACCCCAAATTGTTAAAGAGCCACAATTTTCAATTAACAATTATTCATTAACAAATATATGAACAACATCAAAATTTTCGTCGCCGATGATGTCAATGAGGATAAACTCGCGCCGCTTTCCGACGCGGGTTTTGATGTTGTAAAGAAAACAAAGCTTCCGCCCGAAGAATTAGCCGAAGAAATTAAAGACGCTGACGGCGTAATTGTGCGGAGCGCGACGCGAATTACCGCCGATTTGATGGACAAAGCGGAGAAACTTCGCGTCATCGGTCGCGCCGGCGTCGGCGTGGACAACATTGATGTCAAAGCGGCGACCCGGCGCGGCATTGTCGTGATGAACGCGCCGGACGGAAACACGATCACGACCGCCGAACACACAATCGCTCTGCTCGTTTCGATGGCGCGAAATGTTCCGCAGGCGCACGCGAAACTGCAAACCGGCGTTTGGGATAAAAAAAGCTTTGTCGGCGTTGAGCTAAACGGGAAAATTTTGGGCGTTATCGGTTTGGGCAGAATCGGCAGGCACGTCGCCCGGATCGCCAAAGGTTTCGGGATGAACATTCTCGCCTTCGACCCGTTTGTCTCGCCCGAACAAGCGAAGGAATTTGGAATTGAGATTGGCAGCTTAGACGAAGTTTTTACAAAGGCGGATTTTATCACGATTCACACGCCGGTTACGGACGACACGCGCGGAATTATCGGCAGAGACGCTTTCACAAAAATGAAAAAAGGCGCGCGCCTCATAAACTGCGCCCGCGGCGGTCTGGTTGACGAAAACGCGCTTTTGGAAGCAATCGAAAACGGCACGGTCGCGGCGGCGGCTTTGGACGTTTTCTCGCAAGAGCCTCTGCCGGAAGATTCGCCGATTTTACAAAACGATAAAATAATCACGACGCCCCATCTCGGCGCGTCAACAACCGAAGCCCAGCAAGGCGTGGCTTTAACGGTCGCCGAGCAGATGCGCGATTTCCTGCTTTCCGGCGAGCTTCGGAATGCCGTAAACGCGCCGTCTTTAGCCGCGAAGGAACTCGAAGCCTTACAGCCGTTTATTGATTTGGCTGAAAAGCTCGGACGTTTTCAAGCGCAGGTAATGGACGGGAATCCGATTTCCGAAGTCAAAATCGAATACGCGGGCGAACTCGCCGAAAAAGACGCCGCGCCGGTAACGCGAGCCTTTTTAGCCGGACTTCTAAAAGACGTTTCAGCGCGTGTCAACGTCGTCAACGCTCTCCACATCGCCGAAGAACGCGGCATCAAACTAACGACCAGCTACACGCAGTCGAAACGCTCGAATTACGATATTCGCACCATAGTTTTGAGCGGCGACAACAGTCAAACCGCGTCGGGAATGGTCTTTGCAACCGGCGAAGGGCGCATCACCGAAATCGGTAATTTTTCCATCGAAGCCGTGCCGTCGGGCTTTATGCTTCTGACGCGAAACAAAGACGTGCCGGGCGTTATCGGCAAAATCGGCACGCTTCTCGGCGAAGCAAACGTCAATATTTCGCGTTTTTATCTCGGCAGAGAAGCGAAAGGCGGCGAAGCAATAGCAGTGATTGAGATTGATTCGCCTCTGGAAGAAAAAGTCCTAACCGACTTAAGAAATCTCGAAGCGGTAAACGTGGCAAGGCAGGTCAAACTTTAAGTAAAAGGATAAAGAAAAAATTGAGATGAGATATTTACTAATTTCGCAATCAATCAACGATTAGAGGAATAAGTTTGTTTTCATTATCAGCTTTCAGTTATTAGAAAATCACCCTTCTATATAAAGTCTTGACAATGCAATTCTGCGGCGGTATAAAAGAAAAAACTTCCTGAAATTTAAATATTTCTTCTTTGACCGAGGAGAAAATATTTTTTTCAAAGGTTTTTCAATCCTTGAATTTCCATTTCTGTAAATGCGGTCAATAAACTGACCTGATTAGCGAGGTAAGAATGACATTTTCTCGACGTGATTTTATAAAAACGGCTGGTTTGGCTCTCGGCGTAGCGGCGCTGCCGTCCTGGGTTTATGAAGCCGAGGCGGAAAATTTTCTGGCAATCGAAGTCAATAAAAACAAGCTGGCTGACGTAGCGCTTTCCACAGCCAAAAAGCTCGGCGCTTCTTACGCCGACATTCGCATTAATCGTTACCGGCTGGAAGCGGTTTCCGCCCGCGAAAGACAGGTTCAAGGGCTTCAGCGCGGGCAGAGCTTCGGTTTCGGCGTGCGCGTTCTGGTGAAGGGAACCTGGGGATTTGCCGCCAGTCCGAATGTGAACGAAGCGGAAGTCGCCCGCGCGACGACCGAGGCGATTGAGATTGCGAAGGCGAACGCGGCTTTTCAGCGAAAGCCGATTCAGCTTGTTCCCGCGCCGAAGGTCGTTACGAGTTGGAAAAGCTCGTTTGTCAAAGACCCTTTCGACGTGCCGATTGACGATAAAATTCAATTTTTGCTGAAGCTCAACGAAACCGCATTGGGAGTCAAAGGCGTGAGTTTTGTTAATTCTTCGATGTCCTGGGTAAATGAGCAGAAGTTTCTCGCCACATCGGACGGCTCGCGCATCGAGCAGTATCTGATTCGCGGGAATCCTTCTTTTTCCGTTACAGCAGTTGACATCTCGACGAATGATTTTCAAACGCGCAACTCGCTCGCCGAGGCGAAGAGCGCCGGTTACGAATATATCGAAAACGGGGATTGGTTCAAGGATGCGCAACAGGCGGGCGAAGAATCCTTGATGAAGCTGAAGGCGAAATCGGTTGAGCCGGGAAAATACGATTTGGTTTTACACCCGTCGCATCTGTTTTTGACGATTCACGAATCGGTCGGGCATTCGACCGAACTAGACCGCGCTCTGCTCTGGGAAGCGAATTACGCGGGAACGAGCTTTTTGACGCCGGATAAAACCGGCAAGCTGCAATTCGGTTCAAAAATCGTCAACTTTTTCGCTGACCGAACGCAGCCCGACGCGCTCGCTACGGTCGGTTATGACGACGAAGGCGTTCCCGGACAGCGCTGGTATTTGGTCAAAGACGGCGTTTTTGTTGATTGGCAGACGACGCGCGATCTCGCGCCGCTCATCGGCAAAAAGAAATCTTACGGCTGTTTGCACGCCGATAGCTGGGGCAGTGTTCCGTTTCCGCGAATGCCGAACGTTTCGCTCGAACCGGCGAAAACGAATGTTACGACCGAGGATTTGATCGGCGGCGTTGATAAAGGAATTATGATTTACGGGCGCGGCAGTTATTCGATTGACCAGCAGCGGTATAATTTCCAGTTCGGCGGACAGACTTTCTGGGAAATCAAAAACGGCAAGATCGCCGGAATGCTCAAAGATGTCGCTTATCAATCGCGCACGACCGATTTTTGGGGCGCGTGCGACGGTCTCGGCGGGCAGTCAACTTATCTGCTTCCCGGAACGTTTAACGACGGCAAAGGTGAGCCGAGCCAATCAAATGCTGTTTCGCACGGCTGTCCAGTCGCGCGTTTCCGGCAAATTAACGTTCTAAATACCGCCGCTCAAGCACGTGATTAAAACGAGGTTCAGAAAAATGTTATTAACCGAAAAAGAAGCAAAAGCAATTACCGAAAAAATACTTTCCTTTGTAAAAGCGGATGACGCGCAGGTTTCCGTCAACAGCGATAAGCTCTCGCATCTGCGTTTTGCGCGGAACGCTTTTCTAACCAGCGGGCAGCGGCTCGGACGCGGTGCGAGCATCACGGTTTGGATTGATAAAAAGCGCGGCGGGGCTTCGACCAACGATTTGGACGATGCGAGCCTCAAGGAAATGGTCGAGCAAGCCGAGCAAATCGCGCGGCTCGCGCCGGTTGACCGCGAATATTTACCGACTTTGAAGGCGCAAACTTATAAACCCGTGAATGCTTTTGTCGAAGCGACGGCTAATGTTTCTCCGCAAACTCGCGCAAAAGCCGTCAGCGAAATTCTGGCGGAAAGCGAAAAATCCGGCGTTATCAGCGCGGGCTTTCACCAATCGCGGGCGCAAGCCAACGCCTTTGCCACGAAAAACGGGAATTTTGCTTTCGAGCGGACATCAATCGTCAGCCTTTCAACGACGGCGCGGACACCGGACGGAACGAGTTCGGGCTATTTTCTCCGCAGCCATTTTGACATCAATCGCCTCGACACGATGCGAATCGCCCGCGAAGCTATTCGCAAAGCTCTCGAAGGGCGCAATGCGCGAATTCTAGAACCCGGTGTTTACACGGTTATTCTTGAACCGCAAGCTGTCGCCGATCTTCTCGGCGGTTTGTCTTTCGGCTTCGACGCCT
>DATHTS010000786.1:0-7619 GCA_035462935.1 Pyrinomonadaceae bacterium | reverse complement strand
TCTGATTTAAATAGTTAAATCGTTGCAAACAAAATAATTAAGTAGGCTCAGATTTGCCTTTCCGCTTCTAAAAAGGAGTTGGACTAAAGGTTGCTGTTCTTCTTGTCAGACGGCTCAAGCCGGATTTTTGATAATTGAATTTCCGAAAGGGAAATTAATAATTCCAATTTTTATTTTTTACCCGGCAGACCGTTGAAATTCAAAAGGACAAGGAGAAAAAATGAAAAAGATAAATATCGCAATCATACTGATTTGTTTGTTATCCATAACTGCTTTTTCACAAACTACGGGAAGGTTGATCGGGACGGTCAGCAGCCCCGACGGAGTTATTCCGGGAGCAAGAGTAGTTGTCAGAGATAACCAGACGGGAAGGGAATTGACCGTTCAGACAAAAGAAGACGGCAGTTTCTCGATTCAGCAGCTTGAATTCGGAACTTACACGGTAACTATTACCGCCACCGGATTCAAAACTTTTTCGGCGACCGAGCTGAAAATTGACGCGGGGCGCGAATACAGCTTGAACCCGACGCTCGAAGTCGGCGGCATCGAGGAAGTTGTAACCGTGCAGGCGGGAGCCGATATTGTCAATGCTACAAACGGCGAGTTGAGCAATACGGTCAGCCCTCGGCAGATTGTTGACCTTCCGCTGAACGGTCGCAATCCGCTCGCGCTCGTCAGCTTGCAGCCCGGCGCGAATGCGACGAGCTTCGGTATAAACGGACAGCGTTCGACCGCCATAAACGTGACGCGCGACGGCGTAAACGTGCAGGATAATTTTATTCGGACGGGAAATTTTGTGCAGGATCAGCCGACGGTTGACGACACGGGCGAATTTACCGTCACGACGCAGAATGCGAGCGTTGATCAAGGCGGCGGCGGTTCGTCGCAAATTCAGCTTGTAACGCCGCGCGGCGGCAGCGATTTTCACGGGGCGGCTTTTATCTACAACCGCAACTCGTATTTCGCCGCCAATAATTTCTTTAATAATTCTTCCGGTGAAGCGAGACCGCAGTTAAATCGCAATCAAATCGGGGGCAAACTCGGCGGACCGCTGCCGTTTTTCAATTTCGGCGAGGGCGGACCGATGTTTGAGAAAGGCAAGGCGTTTTTCTTTGGCGCGTATGAAAAATTGATTTTACGCCAGCAAGTTTCGGCAAATACGACGACTCTGCTCGGTTCGGCGCGAAACGGGGCGTTTACTTATACGGATGCCGCCGGAAATCAGCGCACAGTGAACGTTCTGACCGGAGCCGGATTAACAGGACAAATTCCGGCGACGGCGGGCGGAGTATTAGGGGTTGATCCGGTCGTGCAAAGTCGTCTTTTGAGCGGTCTTCCAACCGCTGGGAACGATGCGATAGGGAATAACGGCTTAACGCAGATTCTCCGTTTTAATGTCGGCAGCAACCGTGAGCGCGATTCTTTGGCGACGCGGTTTGACTATGACATTAATGATCGCAATTCGCTGAATTTCGTTTATCGTTATGTGGGTGACAGTGTTGATCGTCCGGATGCGGACTTTAGTTACAGCGGTAATCCGTTCGTAATCCAAAGCGACAAAACACATCTTTTCACGGGCGCATATCGCACGATAATCGGCGCTAATTTTACAAACGAAGCCCGCATCGGCTACACGCAGAGCAGCCCGTTTTTCAATCAGGCGGACGCTCTCGATGCGACACCCTTTATTCTCGGCGGTCTTCCGCTCGGTTTAACGACTCCTGAACCGACATTTCAGGATCAGGGACGCAACACGAGGCTGATGAATTTCCGTGATGACGCTGTCTATGTCTGGGGCAATCATTCGATTCGTTTCGGCGGTCAGATCGAACGTCACAAAATCGTTTCGATAGCGGCAGGCGGGACGATTCCGACATTTACTTTTTCGACGACCGCGAATCCGCGTACGCCGGGACTTGCCACCGGTCTGTTTCCGGGCGGAATTAACGCCACTCAGCTTGCTCTGGCTAATAATCTGAGATATTTCCTCGGCGGCGTTATCGGAGCCGGCGCGGTTATCGCCAACTCGGTTTCCAGCACTTCGGGACCGGTTATCGGCGCGGTCAGCGAGCAGGATTTCCGCTACGAAACTTACGGAGCTTACGTCGGCGATCAGTGGCGCATATCTCCGAATCTAACTTTGAATTTCGGCGTGCGTTATGATTTCTTCACGCCTATTCGAAACCCGGATCAAATCTTTCTCGAACCATTTATTCCGAACGGAGTTAATGTAGTTGACGCCATCTTAAATCCGAACGGCGTTTATGACATTGTCGGAACGAGCATCGGCAAACCCGGGCAATTCTTTACAGCTGACAAAAACAACTTTGCTCCGCAAGCCAGTTTTGCCTGGTCGCCGGAATTTAAGAATAATTTGCTCGGTGCGATTTTCGGCGGCGGCAGAACGACGATTCGCGGCGGTTACCGGATGAGCTATATCAATGATGAATATATTTTATCAACTTATAACGCTCTTTTAGGCAACGACGGGTTAAACGTTACGGTAAATGCGGAGGATACTCTGCCAAACGGAACGACGACAACCAGCATCAATCGGCGGGCGGCAAACTTGACCGGCGGTGGATTTCCGAATCCGGCATTTATCGCGCCGCCGATAACATTCGCACAGGCTAATGAAAGAGATGCTTTCTTTAACTCAATTTTCGCCATTGATCCGAACCTTCAAACGCCGAGACTCCACGAATACAACATCGGAATCCAGAGAGAAATCGGTTTTAATATGGCTTTTGAGATTCGATACGTCGGCGGACGCAGCGACAGCTTGATTCGAGGTTTCGATTTTAACCAGGTTGAAATCCGTAATAACGGGTTACTTGCTGATTTTCTCAATGCGCAATATAACCTGGATAATTTCGGAATTGCCGATTGCACTTCAGCGGGCTGCCTTCCGGTGGGAGCCTTCTTCAATCAGCTCGGACCGGGCGGAGCGTTCTTCGGGCTGGGCTTTACGGAAAGTTTTCTTCAAGCGGGAACGCCGGGAGATTTGGCGGTTAATCTGGTCGCGAACGCGGATTTCTTCCCGAATGCGCAGCAGTTAATTCTAAAAAATCCGAATGCGGGCGTCGTTGATTTGCTCAGCAATAACGGGCGTTATCGCTACAATGCTTTGCAGGCGGAAATTCGTCGGCGTTTCGTCAACGGATTTTCTTTCCAGGCAAATTACACATTCCAGAAAACTCTGACAAATGTGCCGGAAGAAGATCAGTCGCGTTTCGATCCGCTGCTCGACAACGAAAATCCGGGGCTGGAATATTCACGCGCCGATTTAGACAGGACGCACGCTTTTAACTTCAACGGCATTTACGAGCTTCCGTTCGGAAAAGGCAGAGCTTTTCTAAATCAAGGCGGTTTGGTGGATGCGCTTTTCGGCGGTTTCCAATTAAGCGCGATTGTCCAATATGCTTCGGGCGCGCCGATTTCGATTCGTGACCCGCGCGGAACGCTCAATCGCAGCAGCGGCGCTCGTTCTTCCAGACAAACGGCTAATTCCAGTTTGACGGAAGCCCAGATTAAAGACTTGGTCGGAATCTATAGAACTCCGAGCGGAGTATTTTTTATAGACCCGAGCGTGATTGCTCCGAACGGAACCGCCACGGGCGGTAATTTAAGAGCAACGCCCGGCAATCCGGCATTCCCGGGGCAAGTGTTCTTTAACGTCCCGTCAGGTCAAACCGGAACGCTTCAACGCGCTTTCCTGAACGGTCCGAACTTTTGGACGGTTGATCTCGGCTTGAGTAAAAATTTCAACTTTACCGAGCGAGCGAGACTTCAGCTTCGCGCCGAAGCCTTCAACGTCTTTAACCGGGCTAATTTCCGGGCGTCAACCGGCACGTCTTCGATAGACAGCGCGCCGGGTGAAAATAGCAATATTTTCAACATCAACAGCACGACATTCGGTCGCATTACAAATACATATGCGCCGCGAATTCTGCAGTTCGGCGCGCGAATTGAGTTTTAAAGCAATCTAAAGTCAGAACCGCCTGCATTAGCGGGCGGGTTTCCGTCAGCCGATTGACCCACCCGCTGACGCAGGCGGTTCTGACCGGATTTTTTTACGGATGCTGTTTCCCAGACAGCATCCATTTTTTTGTTATTAATTCAAATCGAATTTTCGGCATGTCGCTAAATCTCGCTTTATAAAACAAATGCCGCATTTCATCACAAAGTTATTTCTACTTAACAGAATTGAGCATACAATCCTTGCGAATAAGGTGTCAGGCAAAAAATAATTTTCTTAAATCAAGTAATTATTTCTTTTATACATAATTTCAACCCGCTCGACGCCTTTTCAAAAAATTCAACTTTCAGGAGAAAAACTATGAAAAGGATAATTTTAATTTTTGTGTTTGTATCGCTGTCAGTCACGGTGAACGCGCAAATAAGCAGAAGCTATAAACCGGCTTCCGTTGAAAATGAAAAATTGGGCGGCTCGACGCCGTATCTCGAGGCAATGAAATTAAACGAGCAGGCGGTGCGGAAAGCGATGAAGGAAAACGATTTCCGGCAAGCCGTCAGCTTGCTGCAAAAGGCAGTCGAGATAGCCCCGAATTGTCTGAATTGCCGTTATAATTTAGGCAGGTCGTATATTCAAATTGAAAACTTTGAAGAGGCAGCCAAGATTTTTGAGGAACTTGTAAAAGCGAATCCGAACTATGCCGACTTCCAAGCCGGTTTAGGAGAAGTATTGACAAAACAAGGCTTGGCGCAGGAAAGCATCGTATATTTGCGGCGGGCTTTGGAACTTCAGCCGATTGACGCGGTTACTCATTGCAACTTGGGAATCTCGCTTCATAAGTTAAAAGATTACAAGCAGGCTTTGAAGCATTTTGATGAGGCGATCAAGCAAAAGCCCGATTTCGGCGAAGCCCACGCGAATCAGGGCGCGGCGCTTTTTGAGATTGGTCGCCGCAAAGAAGCGCTAAAAAGTTTGCAGAAAGCACACGCTTTAAAGCCGGATGCGGCGGAAGTTCTCAACAATATCGGCATTGTATTATTGGATATGGGGAAAGAAAAGGAAGCGCACAAATATCTCTCGGAAGCAGTTCGATTAAAACCTGATTATAAAGAGGCGATTTACAATCTTGCCGTCAGCTATCTAATGCAGAACGAGCGCGAGAAAACCTGGCAGCAGTTTAATATACTCGAAAAGCTCGATGTGAATTTGGCTGGACAACTGAAAAAACAATATTGGCAGAAATATGTTGTCAGTGTTTCGGATTTGGAAAACAAATAAGCAAAGTTGAGCGAAAAATCATGGTTTTTGAAAATTATTAAAATTCAAAAACCATGATTATTTGAAATCACACAAAAAGTTTGTTTCGGCTAATAACTCCAAAAATTCACTCTATGCCCGAATTCTACTTTTCGTCATTTTTTTATTGATATTTATGAACCTTAAATTTAAAGTGGGCGTTTATAGTTAGGCGGGAAAAATTTGATTTTTCCGAACGTATAATTATTAAAAATAAACCGGATAATTCATATTGCCTTGATTTAATATTTTATTTATTTATAGCCCGCAATAATTAGATTTCTGGTTGAGGCAAATATGAAAATTTCGCTTTTATACATTGCGTCGCTGAGTGTATTTTTGTCGGCGGTATTATTGTTGCAAACAGGTAAAGAACAAAAAAATTATCAGATTGACCTGCGCAAGTGGCTTTACATCTTTCTCGCGTGGACGGTGGCGGCTTTATTTTTCGCCAGCAGCTTTATCCTGCAAAATCAAATCTCGCAGCAGCCGATTGAAGCCTGGCGAGCGGCAGCCGTGCAGCTTGCTTCCGGTTACGGCTGGTTTGTCCTGATGCCGGTTATTTTATGGCTGGCGAATCGTTTTCCGCTCGACCGCGGGGCAAATCTGACGAGAAATATAATTGTTAATATAATTGCCGGCGTTTTCCTCGTTTTAATTCACGTCGGCTGGGACGCTTTTTTTCAGCCGCTTTTAAATTTTCGCAACCGCCAATTTGAAACGTATTATTCATCCTACGCATTTCAATTTTTTCTGAATTTCCACTGGAGCTGCATTATTTATCTCCAAATCAACGGCATTATTTACGGGATCAGGTATTATCACAGATTCCGCGCGGGCGAGCTTCGTTCTTCGCAGCTTGAAACACGCCTTGCTCAATCTCGTCTGAAAGTTTTGCAGATGCAGCTTCACCCGCATTTTCTCTTTAACACGCACAACGCGATAGCCGAACTCATTCACAAAGACCCGGACACGGCGGAAAAAATGGTCGAAAATCTTAGCGATTTGCTGAGGATGTCTCTTGATAAATTAAACGCCGGGAAGGTTTCCTTGCAGCAGGAGCTGGAGTTCCTCGATAAATACTTGCAAATCGAGCAAATCAGATTTCAGGAAAGATTAAAAATAAAAAAATATATCGCCGCCGACACGCTCGATGCAGCGGTTCCGAATATGATTCTCCAGCCGCTGATTGAAAACGCCGTCAAGCACGGCATCGCGCCGCTTATCAAAGGCGGCACAATCGAAATCAGCGCCGCAAGGGAAAACGGCAACCTGCACTTGAAGGTAGCCGATGACGGCGTCGGCGCTTCGGGCATAATGATCGAGGGCATCGGAATTTCAAACACGCGCGCACGTCTCAAACATCTCTATGACGATTCTCACAAATTTTCGATTCAGGTGAACAAAAGGAAAGGCTTTATCGTAGATATAATCATTCCGTATAAAAGTTTTAAGTCGGACAAAATGGAATTAAATTTTAGCGGGCAGTATAAGCTATGAAGATCAGAACATTGGTTGTTGACGATGAGCCTCTCGCCAGAGAGCGCATCCGCCGGATGCTGCACGAAGAAAACGATATAGAAATTGTCGGCGAATGCATCGGCGGAATGGAAGCGGTCGAAACGATTGAGAATCTTCATCCCGACCTGGTTTTCCTCGATATTCAAATGCCGCAAATGAATGGCTTTGAAGTTCTTCAGCTCACCGAACTGACGAAACTGCCGATCATCATCTTCGTTACGGCTTTCGACCAATATGCCCTTAAAGCCTTTGAATTTCACGCCCTCGATTATCTGCTCAAACCGTTCAGCAAAGACCGCCTGCGCTCGGCTTTAGACCGCGTACGCGAACAGTTGAAGGGAAATTCAAACGGCGATTTTGACGAGCGTATCGCCGCCCTTTTAAGCGATTTGAAGAAAGAAAACAAAGTTCTTGACCGCCTCCTTTTAAAATCATCGGGACGCATTTATTTCGTCAAAGCCGAAGAAATTGACTGGATCGAATCAGCCGGGAACTACGCCAAACTCCACGTCGGCAGAGAAACGCATCTTCTGCGGGAAACAATGAGCGGGCTGGAAGAAACGCTTGACCCGGAAAAATTTCTGCGCATTCATCGTTCGTGCATCGTCAACATTGACCGCGTAAAAGAACTGCACCCGCTTTTCAGCGGCGATTACCTTGTGATTTTGCAGGATAAACAGGAATTGACTCTCAGCCGAAATTACCGCGACCGCTTGTTAAATCATTTCAAAAAACACAAATAAGAATGGTTTGAGATTGTGAAATTATAGCGGATTTCAAATAAAAGCAATACAAATTCGGAATAAGTGATAAGTCGTAAGTGAAA
>DATHTS010000785.1:0-4127 GCA_035462935.1 Pyrinomonadaceae bacterium | reverse complement strand
TGGGCGGAAACGGAATCTTTAAGTCGAGCATCATCAAACCGACAACTTATTTTCTCGTTTTCCAAGGGCGCGGAAACAATTGCGATGATGTTTTGGATTTTACTCACTGGCGTCTGGAAATAAACGGAAGAAACGCCGATTATGCATTTTTCGGCAAACTTAGTTCGGGAAACGTTAAAGAATCCGAAGATAAAAATGAGCAGGAAAAGAATCCTGATTAATGAATCAAACTTGACACTTTTCGTCTGAAATCGCATCATAAGATTTACTTTTCGTGGTGAGTTATTGCGACTTGCGACCACGCTAAATAAACTGCTAAACAGCTAAACCGACAAAAAGGAAACTTGCTGAGTCTCGCTGTTTGGCGAGATTTTTTGTTTTTTGTCAGTAGATCGTTGTCAGTTGCTCGTTGCAATAATTTTAATTCAACGAACAATGAACAACGAACAACGAACTAATCTATGAAAAACTTTCGAGAAATTCTTGAATCCGACGCCATTTATGTTTTTGACGGCGCGGTCGGCACAATGCTTTATGACAAAGGCATTTATATCAATCGGTCTTATGATGAGTTGAATCTGACCGCGCCCGATCTTGTGAGCGAAGTTCACGACGAATATATCAAAGCAGGCGCGGACATTATCGAGACCAACACTTTCGGCGCGACGCGGCACAAACTCCAACAATACGGTCTCGAAAATAAATTGAAGGAAATTAACATCGCCGCCGCGCGTTTGGCGCGAAAATCGGCGGGCGAGGATATTTTTGTGGCGGGCGCGATTGGTCCTTTGGATTTACGCATTGAGCCTTACGGTCCGACTTCGTTTGACGAGGCGAAGGAGATGTTCAGAGAGCAGGCGGAGGCGCTCCTCGAAGGCGGCGTTGATTTATTTGTTCTGGAAACTTTTTCGGATTTGTCGGAGATTCAGCAGGCTATCAAAGCGGTCAAAGAGCTTTGCGATTTGCCGATTGTCGCGCAGATAACGATTCAGACCGACGGCAAAACCGTTTTCGGCGCGACGCCGGAAATTTTCACGCAGCGTCTGGACGAATGGGGCGCGGATGTCATTGGCTTAAACTGCGGTGTTGGTCCGACGCATATTCTGACGACGCTCGAAAAAATGCGGGCGGTAACCGGCAAAAAACTTTCCGCGCAGCCAAATGCGGGCTTGCCGCGCGACGTTCAGGGCAGGCAGTTTTATATGAGCTCGCCCGAATATATGTCGAAATTCGCCAAGCGTTTTATCAAAGCGGGCGCGAAATTCGTCGGCGGTTGCTGCGGAACGACGCCGAAACATATCAAGCTGATGGTTGACGCGGTTCGCGCCATCAGCCCGCGGGCGGCAAAAGTGAAAGTTAAAACAACAGTTCCCGCCACAGTCAACGATTTAACGCCGGTTGACGTGCAGGTTGTTCCCGCCGAAGAGCGTTCAAAATGGGCGCGAAAAGTCGCTCGCGGCGAGTTTGTAACTTCGGTCGAAGTTCTGCCGCCGAAAGGCTGCGACGCGACGAAAACTTTGGATTCAATTCGGCTATTGGTTGACGCCGGAGTTGATGCCGTCAACATTCCGGACGGACCGCGAGCGCAAACCAGAATGAGCGCGCAGGCAACCGCCGTTTTGGTCGAGCAGCAAGTCGGCATCGAAGCCGTTTTGCATTACTGCTGCCGCGATAGAAATCTGCTCGGAATGATGTCGGACTTGCTTGGCGCGGCGGCTTTGGGCTTGCACAATCTTTTAATCATCACGGGCGATCCGCCGAAAATGGGACCTTACCCGGACGCCACCGCCGTTTTCGACATTGATTCAATCGGCTTGACGAATATGGTCAACAAGCTCAATCACGGGCTCGATCTCGGCAACAATCCAATCGGCTGCCCGACCGCCTTTTCCATCGGCGTCGGCGTAAATCCGGGCGCGATAAATCTCGAAGAAGAAATCCGCCGCTTCGAATGGAAAGTCGAAGCGGGCGCGGAATATGCCATCACGCAGCCCGTCTATGACACCGAACAGCTACGCGAATTCCTGCAAAAAATCGAGCACGTGCGAATTCCGATTGTCGCCGGAATTTTCCCGCTCGTCTCCATCCGCAATGCCGAATTTATGCACAACGAAGTTCCCGGCGTGCGCGTTACGCAGGAGATTTTGGAAAGAATGCGAAAAGCTTCCGACATCTCCAAAGAACACGCACGCGAGGAAGGCTTGCAAATTGCGCGTGAATCTTTGACGGAAATCCGAGATTTGATTCAAGGCGTGCAAGTTTCCGCGCCGTTTGGCAATGTGAAATACGCGCTTCAAGTTTTTGATGTTTTGGATGAGTTCAAGGAGCAAAAAGAAACGGCTGTAGTTACAAATCAAATATGATAAAATTTCGTCGGATAATTTCGACGGTTGAAAACATCGAACGTATTGCGCGGCGTTTTCCTATCAACGAATTACAGTTACTGCGGGAAAATTTCGGACTGGAGCGCTGGGCGTCTCGCTTGCAAACGTCGCGCAAGCGGCGTAAAAGTGTATATTTTTACGCCGTATAAATTTAACGCGCTTTTTCGCGCTGACGCGCTCATTACCGAATTTATAAAATCTATGAAAACTTCAAAATTACTCTTCCTTTTACTCTTACTTTTTTCTTTCTCAAATGCTTCCGCACAAAGAGAAAAACCTCCTACGCAGGCTGAACTCAATGAAATCACGGCTCGCGGCAAAATGCTTTATGAGTATGACGTAGCGGCTTGGCATTCGACCGACGCAGTGATGGCTTTATCACCGCCCGAAGGCAGTATTGAGAGATACATTGCCCGCAAAACCGATAAGGGTTGGATAGTTGCTTACGGAAAATTTAATGAGAAAAAAGACAAGTTTCTGATAGTTTACGAGGCTATGCAGGGCGCAAAATCGGAAGAATTTAAAGTCCAAAAACTTGAAAAGCCGAGAGAAGACGCAGGCTTTTTCCTGAAAGCCGCGAAAGCGCACGAAAGCGCGATGAATGATTTTATAAAGACGAACCCGCCTCGCCGACCTTATAATTTCGCTGTTTTGCCAACCGACGCCGACGAATTTTTTGTTTATGCTTTGCCCGGACAAACCAAGACGGGCGTTTTCCCTCTCGGCGGCGATATCCGCTACAAGATTTCAAAAGAAGGAGCGAAAATTCTCGAAAAAAGACAGATGCACCGCTCGATAATCGAATTTTCCGTCCCGCCTAATGCGGGAAAACTCGAAACCGGCTATCACACGGCAATTCTCGACGACGTTCCTGAAGATTCCGATGTTTTTCATGTCCTAACGAGAACGCCCAAAGTTCCCGAATTAATAATTACAAATAAATTCGTTTATCAAATCGCGCCGGACGGAACGATAAAATATCTAACGACGAGAGAAGCATTTATGAAAACTGGAAAGCAATAATTTCTAGCGGAAAGATAATTTGTATATTGCTCAAATAACTTATGGATTGTTTCATTCCATAAGAAAAAACTTCAATTCAAATCAATCTTATCATCGTAAAGCTCAACGCCTACATTTTCATAAATGTTTTCCAACTGCGAGAAAGTACTGACCACCGTTTTTTCTAACCGGCGCAAATCCTGATATTCACCCTTTACTATTATATCGAGCAAATCCGCAAATCCCTGCGGTTTTATCTCAAATCGTCTCGCCTCAGAAACGAAACGGGAAAAAGTTGTATAAGGCGTTTGATTGAGCAGCGATAAGGAAATTAGGAAATGGCGCGTCATATCGAAAAGAACGAGCGGGATACCGGCGCGGTTTTCCGCCGCAATCGCGTTTAGCAGCTTCGCGGTTGATTCCTGAACTTCGTGCCAGTGCTTCCGGGCTTCGGCGAGACACTTTTCTTTGAGATTTTCCGCGCGATAACTGCTCAGTTCGTTAATAAATTCGGCGTTGATGATCGGCAGCAATTTGTCCGAGCCGGAAATATGCCAGTCTTCCGTTATTTCGAGAGTTTCCGCGATATACTTTTCCCGCGTTGTCCAAAAAATCTCAATCAGCAAGCCGTCGCGGATTTTCCCGATGCCTTGATGACCTTCGGGAATTTCTTTGACAAAAGCGATTAGCTCCAAATCGGAATAGTCGCTGTCATCATTCCGGGCAAATGAGCCTTGCGCT
>DATHTS010000784.1:0-8136 GCA_035462935.1 Pyrinomonadaceae bacterium | reverse complement strand
CATCTTCCACCTTTCGGCGATTCGTAATATCGCGGGCGACGCAGACGTGCAGACCGGGCATAAAATTCGCCCGCGAGCTCCACGAAAGCTCGACCACGCTTCCGTCGGCGGCGCGCACCGGAAAATCGCCCTTAAATGTGCCGGTTTCTTTTAAGGAATCAAAAGCCTTCTTAGCATCTTCAGCTCTTTCGGGAAGCATATACTCGCTGAAATAAGAGCCGATTAATTGCTCACGCGAGGTTTTCAAAATACGGCACAAACTTTCATTTACATCAACATAAAAGCCCTGCTCGTCAACCACCATAATGCCGTCGAGCGTAGTTTCAAAAAGAGCGCGATACCGCGATTCGCTTTCCTTTAATTTCTCTTCCGCGCGTTTCTGTTCGGTAATATCCTCGTGTATTAACACAAGTTCGCGGATATTTCCCGCCGCGTCTTTAATCGGATAAATAACCGCCTGCGTCCAGCGAACCGGATCAGTGTGTTTTGTAATATCGGGAATAGTCGCATTCGGATCGTAAGAAACGGGCGGAATCTCAACGATTTCCCCGGCAAATGCGCGTTTGATATACGGCATTATGCCCCTTTCTTCCAACTGTTTGTCTTCCAGAATGTTGTAACCCTCGATTTGCTTCAGCGTTACGCCCCAAAGCTCTTCCCAAGCCTTATTCACGCGAACGAGTTTTCCCTCAGGCGAGATGATTTGAATGCTTAACGGCGATTGCTCAAAAATGGCGCTGAAACGCTCGTCGGTAGATGTCGGTATTTCTGAGTTTTCGCTGGACATAGAAAATCGTTCGAGGAAAAACAATAAAATCCATTATTGATAATAAAACAACTATCAAATAAAGGCTACAATCAGTGCTGAGTGGAATTTTGAAAAAGACTGGAAACAGGAATCTTAAAGCAAACTTCAATTTAATAAAATACGATGCAGGGGCGACGGACAAGTCCCTAGTCCAATGAGCGAAGCTAAAATTGTGCTTAATTAAATCTAAGATTGAATTTTAGCAACGAACATTAGCGACATACGTCGCTTCGGGCGGGGACAAGCCGTCGCCCCTACAAATTTTCTCCGTTTTTCATTTATTTGAAAGTCTCTTTAAATACATGAAAAAGCCGTCGCGTCACTTTCGTCCCAATTTACGAGTGACAGCATTGATTGCTTGATTTAATTCATTGACTCCGAGTAGTTTTGCCGAAACGACGAAAGCCGAACCGCCGAGCGCAATCGGCACAAACGCTTCGATCAGTTTCACGGCGAAGGTTTTCGCGCCGAAATAGTTGGTTAGAGCGTAATAACTCAAATAACAAATCACCGACATTACCACCGAAGCGAGGAGGATTTTGATAAATGACGAAAGGATTTTCCTGCCTTCGAGCCGCTTGATTTTTCTCCGCATCAGGAAAGTCAAAGCAAGGAAATTAAGGAGCGCAACAGTTGAAGTAGCCAGAGCAACGCCGACGTGACCTAATCCGTGTGGTCTTTCGGGCGAAACGGCGACATTTGAAAGAAGTCTCATCATCGAATAGCTCACAACAACATGAACCAGAATTGAAGCGACGCTGACATACATCGGCGTTTTGGCATCGTCCAGCGCGTAGAATGAAGGCGAAAGAACTTTGATTGCCGCATAACCTGCCAAACCAACGGAATATGCCGCTAAAGCCCACGCAGTCATATCCGTATCAATCGGAATAAATTCACCGCGCTCGTATATCAGCCGAATTATCGGCTCGCCCAAAACTATAAGACCGCAAGCCGAAGGAATGGTTAACAGAAAAACCAGACTCAGAGCGTTTGAAAGCGTCGAGCGGAATTTTTGAAAGTTATTTTCTGAAGCAAGACGGGAAAGTGTCGGAATCGAAGCTATTCCGATTGCCACGCCGAAAACTCCTATCGGAAACTGCATCAAACGGAAAGCGTAGCTGAGCCAAGAGCGCCCGCCGTCAATGCTCGACACGAGAAAAAGGTCAACCAAAACTTTTATCTGCACCGCCGATGTACCAATAATAGCCGGAGCCATTAGTTTCATTACTCTTCTAACGCCTTCATCTGCGAAATCAATTACCGGCGTGAAACGAAATCCGACATTCAACAGCGACGGAACTTGCATTAGAAACTGTGTTGCGCCTCCTATTAAAGTCCCGATTGCCATTCCGATAATCGCCCATTGTGCCGAATTGCTCGGAACTGTTTCTTTATCGGCAGAAGTTTCCCAACTGCCGCCGCTTAGATAGTAAGCCAGTCCCAATCCGAACAAAATAGAAGTAATATTAAAAACTGTGGAAGCCGATGCAGGAATGCCGAAACGCCCTTTTGTATTCAAAACGCCCATTGCCAGCGCCGCCATTGCGACCAGCAAAATAAACGGAAACATTATTTGGGTCATTGTTACGGCAAGCTCGGTTTTGGGGTCGGGAAAACCCATAGTTAAAATCGGCACGAAATACGGTGCAAGCAGAATACCCAATATTGTAATGACGCTCAAAACAACAACCAGAGCATTGAAAATCAAACTTGCCAGCCGCCATGCTTCCGCTTCGCTTTTTTTGATTTGGTAATCAGTAAAAACTTTGACGAAAGCGGCTGAGAGCGCACCTTCAGCAAAAAGGTCTCGCAAAAGATTTGGAATGGTAAAAGCGGCTTGGTAAGCGTCGTAGAGAAAACCCGCGCCGAAATAATACGCGAAAACCTGCTCGCGCGCCAAGCCCATCACGCGCGAGAACATTACCGCAATCGAAACGATGCCCGCGCTCCGCGTTACGCTTTGATGTTCGGGAGCAGTTTCTTTGATTCTTTCTTCGGGAATAGTAAGGTCGGCTAATTCTTCCGGCTCTTTTTCGGTTGGAGATGTTTGTTCGATGTCGCTCATTTTCGGTTTTTCACAAACGTAGAAAAGTTTGCATTATTTGAAAGGTTTCGACAAGTTACCAAATAAAAAAGGAAGCAAGAAATTCCTGCTTCCTTTTTTCAAAAATTTAAGGCTCGATTATTCGTTATATTTTATCGGATAAGAAATTCGTATTTTAGACATTCGCGCTTCAAGCGAAGTCGGGTCGAATTTAACCGGAACAGCGCCGCCGAAATAGTTCTGCACCAAATCAACAAACGAATTCTGGAATGCGCGGAAGCTGTTCACGTTTCCGCGTTGATTGAAGATTACAAAAAGAATTTTGCCTTTGCGCGTGTTTATTTCGCCGCAAAGAGAGCTGACGCCGCCGTCGGTTCTGCCCAGAGTTCCGGTTTTACCGACCAGGCTGCCGCGTGAAAACGGCGAATCGAAACGGCTTTCCAGCGTTCCCGGATCAATGCCTGCGACGGGCATTATATCGGTAAACGTCATATCGAATTTATCCAAATCTTTACGCAATGCCCGCAAAAGCTTCATCATCGCGCCGGGCGTGACGCGGTTGATTCCCAAACCGCTTGCGGTTTCCAGATAAAATTCCTGCGGCGGAACATTCGCATTGGTATGCACGATCCGCGCGACTGCGTAAGGACCGCCGACCATATCGCCCAGGCGTTCCGATAAAAAGTTATTGGAATAAGCCAGCGTAACTTTCAAAATCTCGCGCATCGGCGGCGATTCGTGTGAAAACATCAAACGCACATTCGTTGGAACAGGCTGAACATAAGTGCTTCCGCCAAATGAAACGGTTGGAATACCTTGAACTTTTCCCGCGTTCTTGGAATGAACTAAATATTTTTGCCACGCGGTGTTAGCGGCGGCGGGTCGCTTTGCCGAATCCATCGCCGTCATCAGCGTTGAGCCCGAGCGCTGCGGCGACGCGCTATAGTTCATCACAAAATTGTCGGTAACAATCAAGTCGCCGGTTACCTGCTTAATTCCCAAAAAGTTGAGTTCGTGAGCAACTGCGACAGCGTTTTCATATGTGAAAACCGGATCGCGTCCCGTAACATACAAGTTGCCGATCAAAACGCCGTTATGACGGTCAATCTGCCCATCCGTCCAAACGCCGGTCGAAAAACGAAAATCTGGACCGAAGGTTTTCAAAACTGCATAAGCCGTAGCGAGTTTAACGTTTGACGCGGGATTGAAAGTAGAATTTGAATAGCTTTCCTTAATGACTTCGCCATCGAGTTTTTCAATCAAAATACCGGTATAACCGGGAAGATTGACGGCATCGAGTCCGGTATTAACCGTATCAACCGTTGTCGGCACTGAACTGCCGGTCATTTTGACTAAAGGCGTCGGCGCCGGATCAGGATGTACGGTATGAACGGTAATCGGCTGCAGAAGCGGCTATGAAGGCTGGGCAAAAGCCGTCGAAGCAGTCCACAAGACCAAAACGACACTTAACCAAAAGGCTTTTTTAGGGGTAAAACTATTCATCTTTTCTTCTCTAAATTTTTTTGTGGTTTGGCAGGCTTCCTTTTGGCAAAACAGGAAGGCTGTCTGGATTATACCACATCAACTACAACATCTTTCAAACACGGAAAACTTTTTAACAAATCCCGTTGTATTGACGCCTGTTTGATGACATTTTGTCAAATTTAGATGCAACAACCGGATTTGCTTATATAAGCAATCCATTTTTCTTATACATTAAAAATGATTAAAAGAAAAGAATTTTTTGATTTTTAAACTTAAATTTGCGATTTAGATATGTTTTTTTAGCTTTCGCACCTCAATTGCTCTCTGCCTTTAGAATTCCTCTTCGCTTATATCGCGCAAACCTTGCTTTTCAGCTTTTTCCTTGTCGAGTTCGGTCAGGATGTCGAGCAGGAAGTTGGTGTTGCTGGAAACATTGATGACAACTGGAAATTCGCTCTCTGAGGTGGAAAATTCAAACGCGCCGCTGTTGATTTCGATAATCTCGCGGAAAGCCTTCGCGCCGTTATGCCCGTTAGCTTCGGCATCAACAATTTTTCCGTAATTGAACGAAACGCTCGCCAGATGAGTGTCGGATTTTACGACGAGCAAGCCCGTCATCTGCGAATTCTCAATCGCCTGAACGGCATCAAAAATGCTCACCAGTGAAAGATTGCCTGCCAGAGCGACATCGGTGCGAACCTTAACCGGCGTTTTATCGCGGGTTACGGCAAAATCCGGGCGGCGGGCGCGGCGAATAGCTTCCAGCCCGCCAGCGACTGAGACGCGCGGGTCGAGCAGTTTCGCTTCCTGCAAACGGTCATAAGCAATATCGAAATCTTCGCGCGAAATGTAGAGATTGACGAGCGCGAGACACTGGCGGGCGGCTTCGTCCATATTTTTATGGGCGATACAGATTTCACGCATCTTTTCGCGCAGAGATACCGAACGCGGGCTGCGTTCGATTGCTTCACGAAGTAGGGAAAAAGCTTTTTCCGGCGAGCGATATTTAACGAAAAGGTCGGCATCGAGCAAAACTGACTCGATGGAACCTTCGGTGAAAGGAACTTGCGGCTTTTCTAAAACTTGGCTCATAACTGTTTTTTTGAACAGAGATGTTCAACAATTATAAACTAGCACAGATTATCGAGATTAGTCATCAAAATTTTGGAAGAATTTATTTCAAATCTTCTATTCTGCGTTAGACTGTAAGATCATTTTCCTAAATTTGATTGTTTAAAAGAAGAGTTACTAAAACTAGAAGAATTACATTAATGACGCCCGCCAAAATTGAAAACAACCAAATAAACCAGCGTTTAGTCGAATTAGCTTGATAGCTAAAACTCGCCATCATATCGGATTCCAGATTTTTATTATCTTCAATATCAGGAAATTTCAATCGAGCAAGACAATAAGCAATAAAAAGCCCAAAACCGAAAGGAAAGCCAAGCAAGCTAATTCCCAATTTATCGCTCAAGCCAAAAATCAGACTAAAACTTTCATAAACAAGTTTTGGCATCAGAAAAATGCTGAGCCAAACAAAAACATTACTTATGATGCAAATCCAAAGAAAGGGAAAAAGAAAACTTTTATCACCTAAGTTCTCGGCAATTTGCGAATAACTGGCAGCTATTTTTTCGTTTTCTCTTTCTCGCTTTTCTGATCCCCAGAACATATTTATCTCGCCCGCGTCAAAATCGTAAGTTCCGGCTTCATTGCTTCAATCGAAACATACCGCGCGACTTCCTCCGCCGTTTGACGAAACGCTTTTGCCTGCGGCGAATCGGGATTTGAAATTACTACCGGAACGCCTTTGTCGCCGCCTTCGCGCACTTCCATTCCGAGCGGGACTTCGCCGAGAAACGGGATATTGTGGTGTTCGGCAAATCTTCGCCCGCCGCCTTCGCCGAAAATGTTGTAGCGTTTTTCCGGCATATCCGGCGGCACAAAATAGCTCATATTTTCGATTACGCCGAGCACCGGAATTGAAACCTGCTCAAACATCGCAAAAGCGCGCCGCACATCCGACAGCGAAACCGCTTGCGGCGTGGTCACCAAAACCGCGCCCTGCACCGGCACAAGCTGCGCCAGAGACAATTGAACGTCGCCCGTTCCCGGCGGCATATCCACGATCAAATAATCCAGCTCGCCCCAATCTACATCCGACAAAAACTGTTTGACAACGCCGTGCAGCATCGGACCGCGCAGAATCATCGGTTTGTCGGGCGGAACGAGAAGCGCCATCGAAATAACTTTTACGCCGTGCGCTTCAAGCGGAATAAGCTTATTTCCTCTAACCTCAGGCTGCTGCTGCCCGACGCCGAGCATAATCGGCACGTTCGGACCATAAACATCCGCATCCATCAAACCTACTTTCGCCCCGTCTAAAGCGAGCGAAACGGCTAAATTGACCGCAACGGTTGATTTGCCGACGCCGCCTTTGCCTGATGAAACAGCGATAATATTTCTCACGCCCGGAACGGCGATATTATTGGCAATGCCGCGACCTTGCGGAACATTGGCGTCCATCGTTACATTAACGTTTGTAACGCCTTCAATCGCGCCGACAAGTCGCTGCGCCTCTTCTCTAAAAGATTCCTTGACCGGGCAAGCCGGAGTCGTCAGCACAATGCGAAATGAAACATCGCCGTCGTTAATTTGTAAATCTTTTACAAATCCGAGCGTTACGATGTCTTTTCGTAAGTCAGGATCAATAATATTTTTTAATGCGTCTAAAACGCTCTGTTCTGTTATTTGATTCATAAAATTCTTCTAAGCCGCAACCGGTCTGCGAACGGGTTCTGGAATTTCATCACCGAATTCCTCGGCTGTTTCCAGCCAAAGCTCGATTGCATCATCAATATTTTCCAGCGCCTCAGCCCGCGTTTTTCCGTGCGCCATACAACCCGGCAAATCAGTGGCTTCCGCGATAAAGATTTCATCTTCTTCGCTGTAATAAACTGCAACTTGATGTTTGCTCATTCCAAATTTTAGTGTATGCTAAACGCTTTCCGATGTCATCTGCCAAGCAAAAGCGATTTCAAATGCTTTGTAAAACGGCTCAAGCCTGCCAGTTATGCCCAAATTTGCGCGAAAGAACCGCCGTTTTGAGCGAGCTAAACGGAAATATAAACGCCGAAGTTATGTTCATTGCCGAAGCGCCCGGAAGAAACGGCGGAAACCGAACGCGAATTCCCTTTTCCGGCGATAATTCGGGAAGAAATTTTCAAATTTTGCTCGATTCGATTAACCTAAAGCGCGAAGAAATCTTCATTACCAATTCCGCTCTCTGTAATCCGCACACGCCGACAGGCGCGAATCGTAAGCCGACTAAAAAGGAAATCAGAAACTGCTCGGATTTTTTACGAAAGCAAATTGAAATCATCCAACCGAAGATTATTGCAACGCTCGGCGCGGTTGCGCTCGAGGCTTTGAAATCTATCGAAAATCATCAATTCAGTTTGCGGGAAAATGTCGGCAGCGTTTTGGTTTGGAATAACATAAAACTTATTCCGCTTTATCATCCAAGCCCGCAAGTTATCGCTTCGCACCGGCGAATGAATCAGCAATTGGAAGATTTTCAGGTTTTGCGAAGAGCGATTCAAAAGGAAAGAAATGAATCTATAAAAAAAGGTGAACTTCAAATTTGAAGTTCACCTGAGTTTCGTTCGATTAAAAAATTATTAAGGTTTGTTCGTCGCCCGACGAGCGGTTTCCTCACCTCGGATTTCCTCGACATCAACATCCGTGCGGCGCACCGTATCGCTGACGGTTTCTTCGTGGACATCAACATCTTTAC
>DATHTS010000783.1:0-4692 GCA_035462935.1 Pyrinomonadaceae bacterium | reverse complement strand
GATTCCATACCTTTTTTCAAAACTTTTCATACTCGGCATAATTGTCGGCGTGCAATGTCTTTTATTGTTTTTGCCGCTGAAATTTTTCGACATTGCGGGACTGATGCCGATGCCGGGCGATTTTCTCGGAATTCCACAGCTTTTCGTGATGCTTTTAACGGCGGCGGTCGGCGTCGCGCTCGGACTTTTCATTTCCGCGCTGGTTAAGACTTCGGAAATGGCGACGAGCCTCGTGCCGCTGATTTTGATTCCGCAAATCCTATTTTCGGGATTAGTCGGCGTGCCGAGCGGCGTAAATAAAGCGGTCGGTTTGTTGATGCCCGCAACCTGGTCGTTCGATACGATGAAGCGTTTTTCCGGGCTTAACACTTTAGAGGAAGACGGCGCGTATCGCGGGCGCGGGCTTTACAAGGACATCGAAGCCGAAAACGATAAAATTATTGCCGACGCGAAAACAGATTTGAATGAATACAAGGAAAATGCCGAGCAGAAACTAAAGAGTTTTGAAAACGATTTGAAAAGCGGTAAAAGCGTTCCCGCGCCGACGCTGGACGATCCGCCGAAAATCGCCGACGCCAAGAAAATTCCACGAAATTTGAGCAGTTACGTTAGTTTTCTGCATCCCTTTTCATTGATGAACGAAATTGTAAATCAGATAGTTTTGATGCTAATGTTTTTTATGTTGGTTATCGCCACGCTGATCGTTTTGCGTTTGCAGGACATCGGTTAAGAGGTTTTATGAAAATTTTTATAACAAATTTGGCTTTATTTTTAAGTTTTATTATCGTTTTTTCGGCTTGCAGCACCGCGCCTCAAGAACCTGTTTCCGAAAACAACGCGGCACCGCCTGCGAATACGACCGCCGAAAAGAAAGGCAGCGAATATCCGCCCGTGCCGCAGGCAATTGCCCAGACGGAATTTGACGCTATGGACGGAACGACTTTCAAAATCGGCGACCGCCAAGGCAAAGTTTTGCTGCTGAATATGTGGGCGATCTGGTGCGGACCTTGCCGCAACGAAATGCCGCATCTGGTTGAAATGGAAGAAAAATACAAGGATAAAAACTTTGAAATTATCGGGCTTAACACGGGAAATGAAGATTATGACCTTGAAGACCCGGAGAAAATTAAGGAATTCGCGCAGGAAATGAATTTAAATTACCAGCTTGTCCGAATTCAGCCCGACGACGTTAATAAATTCTTTAAAGTCAGCAAAGAAGGCGGCATCCCGCAAAGTTTCCTGATTGACCGCGCCGGCAATTTGCGAGGCATTTTTGTCGGCGGGAGTAAAAAGGTTATTGATCAGATGAAACAAAATGTTGAAAAACTCGTCAACGAATAACGAAAAAAGCGGGCGTTATCACCCGCTTTTTTGTTTTCTAACAATTGCTTGCCCTTACCAAATTCGACAAATATCTTCTCTGACCATCGGGTCTGACTGCTTGCAGCCGAAGGCTTCGGCAAACTGCGGCAGGTTCGAAAGCGGTCCGTTGACGCGGAAACGCGGCAGCGCGTGCGGTCCGGTTTGGACTTGCAGACGCTCGGCTTCCTCTCTCGCTTTTGCCGCCCAGACTTGCGCCCAGCCTAAGAAAAATCTTTGTTCCGGCGTGAAGCCGTCAATATTTGCGGGTCGCGGCTTGCCTTCCAAAGATTTCTTGTAGGCTTCGTAAGCGATGGTCAAACCGCCGAGATCGGCGATGTTTTCGCCGAGCGCCAGCCTGCCGTTCATATTCAAGCCGGGCAGAACTTCAAAACTGCTGAATTGATTGACGACGCAATCGGCTCTTTCCTCAAACTTTTTGCGGTCTTCTTCCGTCCACCACATTTTGAAATTGCCCTCGGCGTCGAATTTGCTGCCCTGATCGTCGAAACCGTGCGTGATTTCATGACCGATCACGCCGCCGATTGCGCCGTAATTGATCGCGTCGTCAGCCGTAAAATTAAAAAACGGCGGCTGCAAAATTCCGGCGGGGAAAACGATTTCGTTAAACAGCGAGCTGTAATAAGCATTGACCGTCGGCGGCGACATTCCCCACCGCGTGCGATCAACCGGTTTGCCGATGTCCTGTAGATTGCGCTTTATCTCGAATTGCCCGCTTCTGAGAGCGTTGCCGAGATAAGATTGACGGTCAATCTGCAAACCCTGATAACCGCGCAAAACGTCCGGGTAGCCGATCTTGCGTTTGAAGGTCGAGAGTTTTATAAGAGCTTCCTGTTTGGTCGCGTCGCTCATCCAGTCTAATTTGGTCAGACGCTCGCGCATCGCCGCGAAAAGATTGTCAATCATTTCATCCATTCGCTTTTTGGCTTCGGGCGTGAAGGCGATTTTTACGAATTCCTGACCGAGCGCCTCGCCGAGCGCGGAATCGGTCGCCATAATACAGCGCCGCCAGCGCGGCTGTTGTTCCTGCGTCCCCGAAAGATAACGGCTGTAAAAATCGAAGTTCTCGTCAACAAATGCTTTCGGAAGATACGGCGCGGCGCTGTTTACCAGCATCCAGCGCAGATAAACTTTCCACGAAGAAAGCGGAATTTCCGAAAGCATTTGATTGACTTCTTTGAAAAAAGCGGGCTGACCGATGTTGAGTTCCGTAACGGCGGGAATGCCGCGCGTGTTCATATAAAGCTCCCAATCGAGATTCGGCGCGATTTGTCTGGCTTCAGTCAGAGAGATTTTATGGTAGCGATTTTCGGGATTTCGCATTTCGACCGGCGGCTTTGCAACGTTTGCCAGGCGGGTTTGAATCCGCATTACGGTCGCCGCGTTCGACCAAGCCCGCAGCTCGCTGTCGCCGAGAAGCCGGAACATATTCGCTATATGCTGGCGGAATCTATCGCGCGTTTCCTGCGATTTTTCATCGGATTTCGTGTAATAATCACGGTTCGGCAGGCTCAAGCCGCCCTGTCCGGCGTTGGCGATTACCAACGAGCTGTTTTTCAAATCGGGACCCGGTCCGAAACCGAAAAGCACGGGAATTCCCATATTGTGCATTACGGCGATTTGCCGATGAAGGTCTCTCAAATTGCTGATTCTTTCAATTTCGCGTAGATGCGGTCTGAGCGGTTCGATGCCGGTTCGCTCAATCGCCGCCTCGTCCATACAGGCGGAATAAAAATCGCCGATGAGCCGTCCCTCGCTGCCTTGAGCGCCGGAATTACCGGCTGCTTTTTCCAGCACCTCTTTTAGCAAGTCGCGGTTGTTTTCCGCCAGAATGTTAAAGCTGCCCCAATTGGAATACGCGGCGGGAATTTCCGTCGTTTCTAACCAAGTTCCGTTGGCGTATTGAAAAAAATCTTTGCAGGCGGCGACGGATGTGTTCATTCGTTTGGGATCAAAACCCGTGTTTTGTGCCATTGTGGTTGTGACAACCGCCAAAAGAACGGTCAAAGCGGTTAAGGAACGAAAAATAATGCTGCGCATTTAAAAAAGTCCTCCTTGTAAAAATTGAAATAAGTTTATATTTATGTTACGAAAAAAGCGACGGAGGTTTCAAATGGATAATCAAATGACCGGCGTGAAAATTTCTTCTACTTTCTCGCGCAGCTCGCGCGCCAGTTCTTTGCGATTCGGGTTTTGCACGGGCGCGCCGCTAAAATTTATAATCGCCGTAAAGCCGCGCAGATGAAACAAACGCCACAGATGCGCCATAAAACTTATGTCTTCCCACCAGCTAACGACATCGCTTGCCTGCGGCTCGCCCTCCGGCGTTTCGTAGCTGATTGCGGCGTAATGCACGGGCAGATCGGCTTTGGCGGCAAACTGCAAAAACGAGGAGTTAAACGGTAAAACCTCCTCGCCTTTCGTGCTTGTGCCTTCGGGAAAAACTATCACGCCTTCGCCGCTCTCAACGCGCTCGATAATTTTCGCGCCGGCTCGCGGAATGTCGCGGCGATTTTCCCGGTTAATAAAAATCGTCCCCATATCGCGCACAATCCGACCGGCTACAAACCAGCTTTCAACCTCGCCTTTCGCCACGAAGACCGTGTTTATAACCGCGCATATTGCAGGAATATCCGAGTAACTCAAATGATTGCAAACCAGAAAAAAAGGCGGGCGCGGCGGCGTTCCCCGAACTTCGATTTTCATATTGGCAATATTTGCGAACAAACGTCCCCAGGAACGAAAAGCGAACTGCCGCCAATAAACTTTGTTGGGGGCAAATGGCGCGCCGACAAACCAAAGCGCATACAATCCGAGCGATAACCCGATAAACCAAAACATTCGCCAAGCTGCACGTATTTTTCTCACAGATAATTACGAATAAAATAAATTAAATTTTGCGCTCTTTGCGCAGTTACGGGAAATAATTAAATCTTTATTCCTCATCTTCAATTTTCCTGAAATTGTAGCGCAGCAGAACACGCATCGGCAAAAACTTCCCGTCGCGTTCCGCGCCTCGCCACTGCATTTTCCGAACTGTTTCCGATACGGATTCGTCCAGCCCGTAGCCCGCCCAACGCGCAATCTCCATTCGCAAAATTTCGCCGCTCGCATCTACATCAACCAAAATATCAATCGTCGCCTCGATACGATAAAGATTCGCCGTCGCAGTGTATTCGGGCTTGACGCGCTTGAACGGCAAAGGCGGGCGAAAGTTTTTCGCTTCCGGCGAATTTTCTTCCGGCAGTTCGGCTATTTTCGGCGCGGCTTTTTCGTCTAACTCGGCTGTTTCATTTGCTTTAACTCGACCGG
>DATHTS010000782.1:0-4004 GCA_035462935.1 Pyrinomonadaceae bacterium | reverse complement strand
GGTCGGGCGCCCAGCGTTTGTCGGTAATCGCGTGGGTTGGCTGCATCGAAGCAATCACACCGAGTCTGGCATATTTCTTGAAATCAGACGGCGCGACGACTTGTGCGTGTTCAATTCGGTGACGTTTAGAAGCGGAAATTCTATCAAAGTTTGATAGTGAAGGGTCTCCCACAGTAGGTCTTTGTTCTCTATATGTACCAAAACCGCTTAAAGCAATCCTATTTGCCTTATCACCAATCGCGTGAAGTCCGATTTGAAAGCCGGCGGCATCGCGTTCGACGATCATTTTTATCATCTCTTCTTCGGCGCGGCGCGGGATTCCGCTGTTGCCGGGATCGTCGGAAAACGGCGCGAGCATCGCGGCGGTGCGCGAACCCAAAGTTCCGTCAACATAGCCTTTCAAGATTCCCAATTTCAAACGCGCAGGATTTTCCTTCAACGCGAGAAAATCATCACGCTGCTTTTTCAAAACATCCAAAGGCTCTTCAAAATTTTGCCAGACGGCGACGCGAACAGTCAGCCGGTCGTTTTTCAAAAGCTCGCGGTAAAGCGGAATCGCCGAATAATCCGAACCGCCCTGCGCGCTCGTCAAGCCGTAACGCTTTGCTTGTTCCACAGCCAGTTCAATACCCTTCAAAGTTTCCTCGGCGGTCGGCTGCGGCACGATTCGCCCGACCAAACCTTGCGCGGTTTCCTTCAAAACTCCGCTCGGCTCGCCTTTTTCATCGAAAACAATCTCGCCGCCTTCCGGCGCTTTCGTGTCTTTCGTCACGCCAGCCATTTTCAGCGCAAGCGAATTCGCCCACGCGATATGCCCGTCAACTCTTTGCAGGAAAACCGGATTTTCCGGCGCAATCGAATCCAAATCCTGACGAGTCGGCAGACGATTATTCCAGAGCGTGTGATCCCAGCCGCGCCCCAAAACCCAAGCGCCTTTCGGCAGCTCCTTGATTTTGGCAGCAATCCGCCGCTTTGCTTCTTCCAGCGTCTGCGAGCCGATCAAATCAACCCGCAAAAGCGCCAGACCGACGCCGACAAAATGAATGTGCGCGTCGTTAAAGCCGGGCGTTACCAGCCGTCCCTGCAAATCAATCTCCCGCGCCGCTTGATATTTGGCTTTCAAATCGTTCGTTGTTCCGACGGCAACAATTTTTTCGCCGTCAACCGCAACCGCTTCGGCAATCGAATAATTTTCGTCCGCCGTAAAAACCTTACCGCCAAAAAGCAGCAAAGAAACTTTCTGCTTTGTCTGCGCCGCAACGGAAATCGGCAAACCAAGCAAATTTAGGATAAGCGTTATTACTAATAAATTTTTCAGCATCTAATTTTTTCCGAGTGATTTTTGAATTTTGATTGATTATAACCCAAATCCAAAAAATTGCAGAGATGCCGAACAGCTTGGCTTTATCGGCTTTAATCGTTAAACTTTTCTTGCTGTTAGTTTCTGAAAAGGTCAAAGAAATGAAAAAAATTGTATTCTCTTTTTTTGTAATCGCCGTCTGCTTTTCCGTTTCGATTTCCGCGCAAATTCCGATAAATACTCTGGTGCAAATCTCCAAAGCCGAAGACGAACTGCGCTTTGACAAAACGCTGGAAAATTTGATGAAAAGCACGGATGCGCGCATTCGCGCCCGCGCCGCGCTTGCTGCCGGAAGAATCGGAAACGAAGCTGCGGTTCCCGCGCTCATAAATCTTTTGGAAAATGACAAAACCACCGACGTTCGCGCAACGACGGCGTTCGCGCTCGGCGAAATCGAATCTTCAAAAGCCTCAGACGCAATTTTGCGCGGCTTAAAAAACGCGCAAAATCCAGATGCGGTTCGCGCTCGTTTAACGGAAGCGGCAGGGAAAATCGCGGCGGCAAATGCAAAAGACGAAAAATCGAAAAGCTTGGGCGAAGCAATCTTAGACGCGCTCGAATTTGAAAATCAGCGCGGCGCGAAACAAAACCGTGATGTCGTTCTTCTAGGATTAACGGCGGTTTTGCGGGCGCGACCTGAAAAAGCGGATGTTACAACGGCAAAATTTTTGAACAATCCTGACGCGAGAATTCGTGCCGATGCCGGAAACACTTTGACCAGAATCCGCGCGAAAAACGCTAATGAAAAGCTCCGCGCGATGCTTTCGGGCGACAGCGACCCGGTTGCGCGGGCAAATGCGGCGCGGGCTTTGGGCGCGGCGGAAGATAAGGAAGCGGTAAATTTGTTGATTGAAGCGGCGACTGCGGATAAAGACACACGCGCGCGCGTTTCGGCGATTCGCTCGCTGGCGAGTTTAAGAGATGCGAAAGCGGCGGGCAGATTGCTTGAGCGCGGCGAGCGTCTTTTGGCGGATTACAAAAAATCTAAATTCGCCGCGCCGGTTGAAAAAAATGAACTGCTCGAAATCGCCACGGCTTTGGGCAGAATTTTGCCGAATTCTTCGGACAAACGCGCGGTCGAATTTTTACAAAATTTCCGGCAGGCGGACAAATTCATCTCGCCGGAAACCGAAATTGCTTTGGCTCGCGTCGCGCCGAAGATTTATGTTAATTCGATTACAGATTCGCCGGAAAATGTGTTCGGCGAAGACTGGCGGTCAAGTTCCGCCGCATTTCAAGGCTTGGGCGAAATCGCCAATTTGGAAGCGAATAAAGAAAACGACGAATTGAAAGCGAGAACACGGGTTTTGCTCGCCCGTTTAATCGGAGGCTGGGTCGGTTCGGAGAAGGGAACGGAGGACATTCAAAATACGAAACTTGCCGTTCCCGATTTGCTTCGCGCTTTTGCCGCTTTTAAGTCTGAAAATACGTCGAATATTCTGCGTCCGATGTTGGAAATAGAACAGGATTTATTCATTCGCGGCGCGATTGCCGACATTTTGGGCGATCAGCCGGTGACGAAAGAAAACGTCGAGGCTTTACAAATCGCTTTTGCCGAGTCTCTCAAAACCGACAACGTTAATGACGACGCGCAGCTTTCGATTCTTTCCGCGCTCGTCAAATTGGATAAACAGCAAGCCGCAAACTCCTTAAATCTCGCGCTCGACGCGCCGAACATTCTCGTTCGCCGACGCGCCGCGGATTTAATCAGGCAAAACGATCTGGCGAAAGATTTTCCGAATTTCGAGCGGCGCGTTGGCGCGGTCAAGCCTTACGACGCGAAAACCGGAACGAAAATCGGGCAGATTCTCAACACTAACGCCGATTACATTCGCGCCCTTTCGCGCAAAAATGCGAGAGCGATTATTCAAACCGAAAAGGGAAGTTTCACGATTGAATTTACGCCCGAAGCCGCGCCTCTGACGGTTGATAATTTTATCAAACTCGCCAAATCAGGATATTTCGACGGGCTTGTGATTCATCGCGTCGTCCCGAATTTCGTCATTCAGGACGGCGATCCTGTCGGCAACGGGAGCGGCGGACCGGGCTGGTCAATCCGCGACGAGATAAACACAGTTCCATACGAACGCGGCGCGGTCGGAATGGCGCTTTCGGGCAAAGACACGGGCGGCTCGCAATGGTTTGTCACACATTCGCCGCAACCGCATCTCGACGGCGGCTACACGGTTTTCGGTCGCGTGAACGAAACGGATATGAAAATCGTAGATATGGTCGTGCGCGGCGATAAAATTATGAGCGTGAAGATTGTTGAAGGAAGTTCGCCGCAAAAAAGCACAAAGGGCAACAAAAAATGATCGAAAGAATTGAAATGTATGATGTTGTTGCTTTAACTGAAAATTTACCTGAAAAAAATCTCAAAAAGGGTGAAGAAGGTACAGTTGTTTTGATTCTCGCCCCAAATGTTTTTGAGGTTGAATTTTGTGATTCTGATGGAATTACTTACGCTATGACTGCTATCGAGGACAATAAACTTTCAGTTATTTGGAAAGCTCAAAAATGAAAATCAGAAATCTTACAAACTTGTCCGAAAGGGAATTTGCCGAAGTTGAACAAAAATTGGCAAAACATAAAACTTTAGGACAGATTTTAACTTGGGCTAGCTCACAGCCCCAAAAAGACTTTC
>DATHTS010000781.1:0-3877 GCA_035462935.1 Pyrinomonadaceae bacterium | reverse complement strand
TCTTTGAAAAATGGTTTCCTCATCAGATTGCGAGAATTGTGTGTTCCGCAGGCTATTTCCATGAGGGATTCGAGATAAAGGCGGAAGATTTGAAGGCTTTAAGCCCATATTTAACAAAGCATATAAAAAGATTCGGCGATTACGTTGTGGATATGAGCCAAATCCCGCCGCCTTTGGAAATCGAATACACATTTTCGCTGGAAAGATAGCGATCTAACAGTGTTAAACGAAAGTTCCTATTTTTTGTGTTATCTCAGCTATACGCCCACCGGAGATTACGAAGAAATAATGAATAAAGTCAGTTGTTTGAGCATCCTCTCAAATGCGGTTCTGATTTGGAACACCATCGAAATCGGCAAAATCATCGAGCAGCTGAGATCCGGGGGAGAAGAAATTAGAGACGAAGAAATTGCCGGTGTTTCGCCTTTGATCTTCCGTCATATCATTCCCAGCGGCACATATCATTTCCGGGAAGTTGTCGAAGGGGATACTATTGCATTAAATACGTTAGAGTAAGAAAATCGCGCTTTGAGCTTAATACCCCTAATTCGCGCGTTTTCTTGATAGCGATTTCACCGTTTGCCGCCTCGCCGCCGACCTTTATATCGGCTTGCGTTTTGACCAGTAATTTTATGCCTTCGCGGACGATTTCGAGATCGTCAACGAGGAGAATTCCTAAATCACCATAAATCAGCTCCATTGATAATGAGAAACTTTCTAAGCTCGACTTTATCCATTTTGAAAACTAAGAACGTCAATAAAAGACTTAGCGTGGTGATTTTGCACCGGAGTTTTTCAATATCGCCTTAAAATTGTGATGTTTGAAAACCCTAAGTGATGATATTTCAACTAATTGTAAAAACCGGCAAATCAGCCTTCAAAGGAATTTCAAAAATGAACAAAGTCGAGCTTAGTGCAGCTTCAGCAATTATATTGGCAAATTGTATAACACTGATACCCAGTATTTATACATTCATAATAGCAAGGGTTATAGGATCCACACTGTGCTTCGCAAACTGTGGAAACGTTTTCGGGGAATCCTCCTCCCGGGCATTCAGAGCAACACGGCACTGCCTGGACAGTTTGAATATTATTGTTTGAAGTAACAAACATCAATCCAATAATTAAACAAGATAAAATCAAAACCTTTCGCAACATTTTTGATGTAAAAATCAGTTTCATACTATTTTCTCCTTTTTAAGAACTAATTTGATTGATGACTTCTGTTTCTTTGTCAGCAGGCAGTTTCCCAATCCAGAAATTAGTCACCTCCCCTTTGTCGTTGGTGAGAATTAAGGTCGGTGTGCCGCTTGCCTCAAGAGCAGAAATCGGTGCCTGTTTAACTTCGAATCCGTTGATTCCAAGTCTTTCCAGATGTTTTGTGCTGTCTTCAACTGGCGTTGGAAATACAGCGATAAACTTAATGTTTTTGCCTTTCGTCTCTTCTAACATCCGTTTGTAGAAAGGCGCGCTTTCATTGCAGTAACCACAAGTTGTCTGCAAGGCTAAAACTACCGTTTTGGGATAATTGGAGAAATTGACTTTCTCTAAATTGACTTTCTTGCCGACGGTCGGTTGTTGTCGCGGCATTTGATTAGAAACAGCTGGAGAACTGAAGAAATACTGTTGGACAATAACCCCGATAATCAATAGAGAAACTACTACAATCAGGATATTGGCGGCAAGTTCCATCTTTTGATTAATCTTACTCATATATTCAATTTTTTATCGAATTCTTTTATTACGCCACACTTCTCAGCTCGACTTTATCCATTTTTGAGATTGATAATGCAAATAAAAGGCTTATGAAATTGCATTTTGTTCGAGTTTTTCGAATAACTGATAAGTCTATGACATTTGAAAAATATAAACTATTTATTTGCAAAACCTACAAGACACAGGAAATCAATAAATTTTTGACCTGCCAAAATGGACAAAGTCGAGCTAAGAAGCTGTTTGAAAACTTGAAAAAAGTAACGCCGGCATCTTGCCGGCTGTCGTGGCGGCTTCCAGCCGCCACATTTCAAGCCCAAATTCAGTCAATCTTCAACTGAAAGCATCTGGCTCTCAGGACAGCCGCCCCGGGTGGTGGCGTTACATTTCTCAGCAAGTTTTCAAACAGCTTCCAAATAATTTTTTCTGTTTAAATGCGAACACTTAAACCACTATTACATATTTGAGAGGGGTTTTAAAGCGAAAACGGACATTTATTCTGTAATTATTTTAACTTGAGAAAAATGAACATAATTTGGAACAATACAAGAAAAAAGATCAGAAAAAGCCTTTTCGTCCCCTGCTTTTAACTTTTGAATAAAAGCATCATTATTAACTTCGTCAAGAGAGAGTCTCTTATTAGTCATAACGAAATGTCATTAATTATTCGCGGTAATCAGTGTTAATCAGTTGTTTCAAATCATAAATCAATCCCCGCACAAAATCTGCGCCGCCAGTAGCGGAATCATTATTTCGTGATGCCCGGTTAAGGAAAATCCGCGCCCCGCGCCTCCGGCAGTCGGTCGCCGGACAACATTCGTGTTCGGACGGTAATGCTGGATAAAATCGAAATTCGCAGTGGTGAAATCTTCGAGCGAGAAATCCAGATTTCGCACAACCGTTACGGCTTTTAGAAAAATTTCCGGCAGAACGACCGCCGAACCCAAGTTTAAATAAACGCCGCCGCCGTTTAATTCTTTGACCAGGGAGCAAAACAAGCGAAAATCCGTGTGCGAAGTCGCGCCAAGAGCCGCGCCGTCGCATGAAGCATGAAAATGCCCGATGTCAGCGCCGATTGTCAGATGAACGGTGAAGGGAATTTTGCGTTTGTAAGACTGACATAAAAGCGAAACTTCCGCATTTTGCGGTTTTATTTCCGAAACTTCCTTACCCATCGCTTCGCCCAAACCGATGTTTTCCTTCGCTCCGTATTTTGCCGCCGCGTTTAAAATCTCGCCCGTCTCTTTTGCCGCGCCGAAATCGCCTTTACCGAGAGCTGCATCAACATCTTCCGAAGTAAATCCGACCAGAGCGATTTCCGTATCGTGAACCAAAATCGAGCCGTTTCCCGCAATTGCCGAAACAAAGCCGCGCCGCATCAAGTCAATCATTACCGGCGCAAGCCCGGTTTTGACGACGTGACCGCCGATGCCCCAGATAATCGGTTTGTTTAGTTCTTTGGCGCGGCGGATTTGTCCGGCGATCTCACGCAGGGATTGAACGGCTAAAATATCGGGCAATTTTTCGAGAAAAGATTTGAGCGAATCGTTTTCTTCAATCGGCGCGGCAAAATTCTCGATAGTTACCTTGCTTGGGCGCGAAGCGAGTTCGTATGTTTTGATTTTTTCCAAATCAATCGGCGAAAGATTTTCGTAAATGGACATTTTCTCAGTGTTGAACGGCAAATTCAAAAGGTAAAGAAATTATAACATCAAATAAAAAAGAGAAAAGTTCGGCGGGTTCAAAGCTTTGAAGCAGCTTAGGTTTACTGCATTTAAGACAGGTTATTTGGTATAATCAGATTATGAAATTTCTTCACATTTCCGACATTCATCTCGGCTGCACACGGTATCAATTAAACGAATCTCCGCGCGATTTTTTCGACGCCTGGATTGATGTTTTGAAAAAATATGCCATCGGCGAAAAGGTTGATTTTGTTTTGATGTGCGGCGATTTTTTTCACAAACGTAATGTGCCGCCGGAAACGATGAATTACGCTTTTGCGGGTTTGAGTTTTTTAAGGGACGCAGATATTCCTGCCGTTGTTATTGAGGGAAATCACGACCAAAAACACAACGACAGCGAATACAGTTGGCTGCGTTCTTTGGAAAGTTGGAGGTTGATTCACCTTCTTGAGCCAAGGAATGTTGAAGGGAAAATGATT
>DATHTS010000780.1:0-2194 GCA_035462935.1 Pyrinomonadaceae bacterium | reverse complement strand
CGCCAGAATCAATCCGCCGGCATCGTATTTTGTAACACCGGCTTCAGGCGATTCTTCCACAATTTTCAGTCCGAGTTTTTTTGAATAAAATTCGCGCGCTTCATCAACATCCCTGACAAACAGAAACAGGTAGATCAAATTTCTGTGGCGCAACGAAGGCGTTTGCGCAGAGCCGTCGGAATTGCCGCTGTGGGCATAGCTTGAAGCTAAAATTCCCCTGATTTTATCCGCGCTTTCCCACGTCATCGCTTCATCGGAAGGCTCATACAAACACAGGCAGTGTCCGTCGGGGTCGTAAAAAATCGCCGTTGCACCAATATCATAGCGTTCCGTTTCTCCCGAAAACGAAACGTCTCTCGCTTCCAGCGACAAGCGCATCACATCAATATCATCGACGTGAAAGACGATTATCGAGGTATCGTCAGGCTTTGTCCGCGGAGCGATGCCATAGTCTTTAGCTATGTTCAATGCCAGAATAGTTCCGCCCGCATCGTATTTAACCGAGGTCGAATCTTCCTCCAAAACTTTCAAGTCCAGCTTTTTTTCATAGAAATCCCTTGAAGTCTGCAAGTCTTTTACATATAAAAACAGGTAAATCAATCCGCCTATCTTATCCATTGCGCTGTCTCCTTATTGCTAAATTTGAAGGCTAATACTCTGCCTGCCCGACAAAAATCGGTGTATATAAAAAAGTGTCGTCTTTATTTAAATACTCGTTCCACTGTCTGACGACCTGAGCTTCCGAGTCTTCGATGCCGAGTTCTTTCAGACACGGTTTAATCAAGTCTTCAATACCGTGAGCAGCGTGTTCGGCAAGCTCTCGCGGAGAACCGCCCGCGATAATTCTACCGTCAACCAATTTTATCTCTATGCCGGAAAACGCGGCGAGCTTGAAATAGTAAAAAAGTTTTATGCCGCAACGCCAATCTATCAAATCATTCTTTTGATAATACTCGACAATTTTCGGAAGAACATCGGCTAAAGGCTTTGGAGGAACCGGAAATCTTTCGTAACCGAAATTTACGTCCGGTTCGATGCAAACTATTTTTCCGCCTTTTTTCAAATAATATTTGATTTCGGTCAGAAACTCTTTTGTCTTGTCCTCACGCGTAGTATACATCAACACATATTTTTCGTAAATCAGGTCAAAATTTCCTTTCCAGTTTTTCCTTTTTTGCAAAATATCGCCGACAAAATAATGCACATTTCCGATACCTTTTTCCTTCGCTTTCCGGCGAGCAAATTCAATATGCTCGGGTGAAACATCAATCCCGAAAACCTGCGTATTATCGCCGAGGATTTGCGCCAATTCCATACTCAAACAGCCTGTCCCGCATCCGATTTCCAAAATCCGTTTGGCATTTTTCAGCGGCAACGCCTGAATAATGGCTTGATTGTTTTCGCCGGCGGCTTGAATCTCCAATACATCATTTGAAATTTCGGTATTGGAGAGAACTTCGTATCCGCGCTCGCTCACATCTTTCATACAAAAATTTTATCAACTCGCGTTATCGTAAGTTTGCCAGAAACAGGTATTTGTTTCGCCCTCGATAATAGATTTAACCTTTTCTCCACTGCCCCAGCTAAGTGATTCAGTTGAAGGTTCATACAAACAAAAACAATGATTGCCCGGACTCCAAAAACGTGCCGTGCCGCCGATGTCGCTGTAAGTAACCGGACCCTCGAATTTTAATCCACGGTCTTCCAGTTCTTGAAATTTCTTTTTGATGTCCCGGGTGTGAAAAACCGTTAAGAAAGAATCTTTTCGAGCGGGCGGAGCATCTTTTTTCAGGCAAACCGCAAGCGTGACATTTGCTGTTGCAAAAGACATCATCCGGTCATTTTTCTCTAGCGGAATCAGACCGAGTTGGTTTTCAAAAAAAAATTCTGCCGCTCTGAAATCCGCCTCATTGTAACGCAATTCCTGCAGAAATAATTTATCCGATGTTTCAGTTCTGGTCGTGAGCGTTTGGACAATAGCGTATTGATGATTGTCAAAATCCGTGAAAACCGCCCGGTCAATCGGCGGCGGATAATTGTTAAAATGCATACGGGCGTAGGTTTTTGCCTCTTCCATCGGGGAAGCGCCGAAAACTGTTAGGATTCCGTCGCTGCCCTGGCTATCAAACTTTTCGTCGGCAATATTGAGCGCCAAAACCGTATCGCCCGCATCGTATTTAATTACGCCGTGCCT
>DATHTS010000779.1:0-5020 GCA_035462935.1 Pyrinomonadaceae bacterium | reverse complement strand
GAAGCGTGTTCGACCGAAGTAGTCTGCACTGCCTTCTGCAAAGCCTCGGTCGTCTGCTGAATCTGCTCGTCCAACTCTTTAATTACGCGGTCGTCAGGCTGAAATTTGGCGAGCAGCTCGATGCGCCGGTTACGCTGTTCGACGAGCATCGTATTAAGCCGCTCAACCGAATATTGATTCGGTATAACGCGGCTCTGCGTCTGAATCCGCGGATTTGTTCCGTCGAGCTGTTTTTCAAGCGCGTTGATTCGTTTATCGGAATCCTGAATCTTTCCGTCAAGGTCTTTTAACCTCGAGCTTACTTCGCTTAATTTGACGAGCGTTAATTCTTTCTGCCGGTTTATCTCGATAGCGCCTTTCTGCTGCTGAAAACTGGAGAAACGGTTTTCCGCCTGACGCAAATCTTTCTGGTGTTGTTCGGCTTGAGTTTTAAAAAACTCGGAAGTTCCCGGCGGGCGGTGCAGTTTAAGATGTTTTTCCAGATATAATTCCGAAAGTTTATTTAATACCAAAGCCGGTGTTTGCGGCGATTCGGAGGTATAGCTGATTTCGATAATATTCGCTTTTTTGACCGGCGAAATTTGCAGCTCCTTTTCCAGTTGATAAACAGCCCTTTCAATATCTTTGGCGGAAATTTCCTCGCCTTCTTTTGCCGGGCGAGCCAGATTTGTTTGTTTTACAACTTCTTCGAGCAAATCCCTGCTTTTAAGAAGCTCAATCTGCGAAACGATTTGCGTTTCGGAAACTTCATTGTTCTCTAAAACCGATTCGTTTCCCGTAGTTACGGGCGTTTCGGTTCGCATATTTTTAACCAGCAGTTTTATCCGCGATTCATATTTGTCCGTCGTCAATAGGGCAAAAACAACCGTAGCCGTCAGAGTTGTCGCAAGCGTAATTAAAATCAGCCACTTGCGGCGGAAAAAGCCGGCAACTATATCGCGCAAACTTAAATTTGGAGCCTTTAAAAAACCGGCTGGGCTTTTTTTCATATCCTTATTCCAACGTTAATCTCTTACAGCAGTGTAAAACCCTTAATACACACGGATTTCCACAGATTTTTTTCTTAAATTCGATTTTTTTTATTTGGTTTAAAGCGGGTCGGAATCATCTGCGGTAGCGGATGGTTGTAGGCAGCTGTTGGAATTTTTAAAATAAACTCGAATGTTCACAAACATCAACCACCCGCTACCGCAGGCGGTTCTGACTCGTTGGCGTTAAATAATTGCGCGTTTCCAATCCGGTGTTTTTCTTCCCGCCGAGAAACTTTTTCAGCCATTCCGGCAGTTTGAGATTAGAAGATGATTCGTGTTTTGTTTTGGCAGGTTTTGCCTTTTGACGGCGTTGAATCGCCCAGTTGCCAAGCAGGCGCAGCGGTTCGGAAGTCGCCCAATCCCATTCGCCGAGCGATTCGGTTTCCCTTGCGCCCGTTTCTTTTTTAAAGGTGTAAACTCCGGGATTTGCCGACGGATCAATTCCGCCCAAATCGTAATGAACCACGCCCCGCCCTTTGCTTTCCAAAAGAAGCTCCCAAAGCGTCGCGTAAGAAGCCCGCGTCTTTCGCGCTTTTTCAGTTGCCGCCGCAAAATAATCTGTAGCCCGATTGCCGATAACCAAACAGGCGCGGAAACACAATAATTCGCCTTCTTCATCTTCGCAGCGATAAAAAATCAGATTTTCTTTGGCGTGTTTAAATAAATTTTTCAGTTTTTCGTGCGAAAACAACTGCGGCAAATTTTTTTGCATTTCCATCTCGGCAAACACCCGGCAAAGCTCATCAATATCAGGATTCGAGCATTGCTTTATTACCAAATTATTTTTCTGCGCCAGTTTTAGATTCCTCCGCCAACTGCTCGATAATCCGGCTAATAAATTATCTTCGTTTTGAGAAAGGTCGAGTTCCATACTCATACCGGAGGTCATCATAAAACTTGTTCTCGTCCAATTCGAGTTATTTAGGAACAAAACATCCGTCACATTTCGTTCGCGGTCGCAACGAAAACGAAAATAAAGGTGTTTTAGCCCCGTAGATTCAAGAACCGTTTTTCGCAGATTTTCATTACAAGCTTGGATATCGCCGACGGGTCCGCCGACGCACCACATCAAACCGACGCCGAACGGATAGCGGCGCAGCAAACCCAGACACATCGCATTTATGTCGCCCTGTTCGTCAAAAGCGGCAAAGTAACAAGGCTGCCAGCCCAGAGCGCGGTTGTATTGTCCCCAGGAAAAAGTCTGAAAAGGCGAACAGTCAGAAAGCCGTATCAAATTTTCATCCCAAACCTGCTTAGCCGTTTCATCGTTTAACAATTCCCACTTGATCATATTTTTGGTTAAAAATTTCCGGTAAATTCGATGGATTTCTAGTAATACATAGTGGTAATCGGGAAGCATTCCAAAAATTAATTCCGAACCTAAATCGCGGCAATATTTTTGGAAATCAGAAACTATTACCAATCTTTAACGGCTTATAATGCAGATATTACGGGAATTTCCCTGAAGTATTAGAAAACTGATCAAATCAATAAATCTTGAGATTAAACGGGAAATTGCGAAAACATTCTGCGATTACAGTCTGGAACAACGAGCATTTATAAAAATAAAAAATCATGAACGGTGTATTAACAGAGCGTCTGGAAAGTTTATCTCCTGCCAAGCGGGCTTTGCTTGAAATAAAGCTGAAGGAAAAAAGCGGAGCGCCAAAAAGCTCCTTTTCGATTCCCAAACGGAAAAATTCCGCCATCGCGCCCTTGTCCTTTAATCAGGAGAGTTTGCTTTTTATGGAGCAGCTGAATCCGAATACTGCAACTTACAATCTTTATGAAGCGGTGCGGTTGACGGGAAATCTGAATTTAGAGGCTTTGCAGCAAACGCTCGATTCGATTGCGGCGCGGCACGAATCGCTTCGCACCACATTCAGGGAAATAAATAACCAGTCGTATCAAATTATCGTGCCGCCAAAATCCGTTCCGATTCAAATAATTGATCTTTCACAAACGCCATTTGAAAACCGCGAGCGTGAAGCTTTCGAAATTATGACCGCCGAGGTAAATCGCCCGATGGATTTGCAGAGCGGCTCCTTAATAAAAGTAACGCTCGTAAAAGTTTCCGAACAAGAAAATTTTCTTCTCGTGTTGATGCATCACATAATCAGCGACGGCTGGTCAGTCGGCGTTTTTTGGAAGGAATTTGCGAGCTTTTATAAAAGTTTTTCAGAGGGAAAGACGCCCGAACTTCCAAAACTTCCGATTCAATTCGGCGATTACGCCGCTTGGTCGCGCGAGCAGTTGGAAAGAGATTTGGAGCGACAAACCGAATACTGGAAAAATCAGCTTCAAGCGGCACCGGCTTTGCTGGAACTCCCGACAGATCGTCCGCGTCCGGTCGTTCAGAGTTTTCGCGGAGCGCAGGAAATCAGCGTTTTTCCTATAAAAATCCGCGACGGTTTGAAAAAAATAAGCCAGCAGGAAAACGCGACTTTATTTATGACCTTGCTCGCGGCTTTCAACGTTTTGCTGGCGCGATATACCGGGCAGGAAGATTTGATCGTCGGCTCGCCGATTGCCGGTCGCAACAAGACGGAAGCGGAAAATCTAATCGGCTTTTTCGTGAACACGCTCGCTTTGCGCGGAGATTTATCTGGAAACCCGACTTTTCGTGAACTTCTTTATCGAATCAAAAATACGACGCTCGAAGCCTTTTCTCATCAGGAATTGCCTTTTGAAAAAGTCGTCGCCGCCGTTCAGCCGGAACGAAGCCTGAGCTATAACCCGATTTTTCAAGTCGCTTTTGCCTTGCAGGGAAATTCCGAAAGCTCTCTGAAACTTCCGGAATTGGAAGCGCAGCCGATCAAGCTCGGCTCTGTTACAGCAAAATTTGATTTATTCCTTTCAGCCAGAGAAACCGCAGACGGTTTAGCCGTAACTATCGAATACAGCACGGATTTATTCGATTCGACGACCATCCAACGGCTAATGAGCCATTACCAAAATCTGCTCGAAGCGCTTGTTGCTGATCCGAATCGCCGCGTTTCCGAACTGCAATTTTTAAGCGAAACCGAACTGCATCAATTGCTGGTTGACTGGAACAGGACGACGACCGTCTATCCGAATCAAAGTTTAAATGAGCTTTTTGAGATTCAAGCCGAGCGCAGCCCGGAACAAATCGCCGTAATTTCGCCGGAAGCCAATCTCACCTATAAACAGCTTAATCAAAAGGCGAATCAGATCGCGCATTATTTGAGAAAACTCGGCGCTCAACCAAACGCGGCAATCGGAATTTTTATGGAGCGTTCCGCGCTGATGACGACCGGCATTCTCGGCATCGTCAAATCCGGCGGCGCGTATCTTCCGATGGATTCGAGCTATCCGCAGACGCGGCTCGATTATATGCTCCGCGACGCGGACGTGAAAGTGATTTTAACGACGAGCGAAAGGCTCAAGCATTTGCCGGAAACTGAAGCGAAAATAATTTGTCTCGATACCGATTGGGAAACAATCTCCGCCGAAAGCGTCGAAAATCCTGAGAACGTAAATCAGCCGACGGATTTGGCTTATGTGATTTACACCTCCGGCTCGACCGGGCAGCCGAAAGGAACTTTGATTCCTCACTGCGCGGTTAATCGCTTAGTTTTTAACACAAATTACGTGCAGATTGATTCGACTGATTGCATCGCGCATATTTCCAATGTTTCCTTTGACGCGGCGACTTTTGAATTGTGGGGCGCTTTGCTGCACGGAGCGCGTTTGGTTGTTTTAAATAAAGATTTGGTTCTCTCGCCGAAAGAATTTGTTTCGGAATTGAAAGCACAGCGGATTTCCGCGATGTTTCTGACGACGGCGCTTTTCAATTTATTGGCGCGCGATTACACGGACGCTTTTCAGACACTAAAAACAGTTATGTTCGGCGGCGAAGCATGTGATCCGGCGGCTGTCCGCAAAGTGCTGGAAAACGGCGCGCCTGAAAGATTGCTGCACGTTTATGGACCAACGGAAACTACAACCTTTGCAACGTGGTATCAAAT
>DATHTS010000778.1:0-3004 GCA_035462935.1 Pyrinomonadaceae bacterium | reverse complement strand
ATTGTTGAAGAAATAAAGGTAGGAATCCAAACCTGAAAAGTTTGTATAAGATTTCTGCCTTTTAATTATTTGAAGCTTGTGCAAATTAGAAAGCGGGCAAAGCCCCCTTCCCGACCTGTTAATTGGACTAACTTGAACAATAAACTTTAACCGGCATTTAAGTTAAAGAGAAAAAGACCTGCCGAATAAATTTGCAGGTCGGGAAGGGTGGCTTTGCCTCCGCTCTTCGGCAACCTGCTGAAAACAAATAATTTTAATTTGCACACCCTTCAATTATTTCGTCTAAAAGCTTTCGATTTTACTTTTCTTGATTCGCCGCTTTTGCGTCTTGGTTGACATACAAAATCCGCGTACAGCTTTCGCAGGTCATAATGCTGTTGCTGGTTCGAAGCTGCTGCTGGACTTGCTTGCGGAGCGACATATTGCAGGCGCTGCAAGCGCCGTTGACGACTTCGGCAACGGCAATTCCGTCGCGGCTTCGCTGCGCCAGACGATTGTAAACGGAAGCCATTTGCGGGGGCAGTGTAACAAACAATTCGTGTCGTGTTTTTGTTTCGTTTTCAATTTCCTCTCGATTTTTGCTGACTTCCGCGTCAAAATCCTTCAGAGCCTGCGTCTGATTTCCCTCCAGACTGCTGATTTCATCGGCGCGTTCCGCCAGAGTTTTCTCGACTTCCTCGATTTCCGTCATTTGCTCCAAAACTTTATTATCGAGCGCGGTAATTTGTTTTTGCAGCGCGTCGGTTTCGCGCATCGCGGTTTCGTATTGTTTATGGTCTTGAGCGGTTTTTAAGTTGCGGTTGGCGCGTTCCAGATAGTTTTGGTTTTCGGCAATTTGCTTTTCCAGATCGGCGCGTTGAGCGCGCGTCGCATCGCGCCGATTTTGGATTTCACGAATAGAAGAGGCGTGCCGTTCAAACTCTTGTTCAATCCCGGCACGCCTCTCTTCCGCGCTTTCGATAGCTTTTTTTAACCGACGAATATTTGTGTCGGTTTTCTGCAATTCAATTAATTTTTCAAGTTCTGAATTCACTTTTGTTCAATTCTCCCGTTAAGTTCATTTTATTTTAACCTACGAACTCGGAAAATGAAAAATCTGTGAATAGCCGCAGCTTTTGAAAAATTTAAGTCGGAAGGGAAATTCGTTAGTTTATTACTGCGAAACAGTGGATAGTTTACAGTTGATAGTGGATAGTTTTGTTCTTTAACTTTCAACTATCCACTATCAACTGTAAACTATTTTGCAGAAGATTTTTTAACTCAGAAACCGCCGAGAAAAATCTGGAAATGTCTTAATAAATCATCCGAACCGAATAAAACGCGCCTTTCTTGTTTATCAATCGAAAACCATTCCGGCAGTTCCGGGGTGCGAAGCAAAACGAGTTCGGTATTTTCCTGTCTCATTCCGAAATGCCTGATTCGCGCCGCCGCCAACGCCGCATTGCGCATAAAACCGTCGGCGGGCGTGCGCGTCCAACCTGCTTCCAGCGTCAGACATCTCACACCTTGACGAAGACGCAGAAGATAACCGACCGGATTGGAATTGTTGAATTCAAAACGGTGCGGCTGTTCATTTTCAATCGAGATGGCGGCGTTCCGGCGATTGGCTTCGGCGGCGATTTCGAGCATCGAATCCATCAGCCAGCGGACGGCTGTAACGCGAATCTGATCGTTTGAAGCCTTGAGCGCGAGGTAATCGGCAACATCGCTTTTGCCGTTTGTTTTAGCGCGATTGTGGGCTTCCGAGATCATTGCAGCCCAAACTTCGTCGAGTTCGTTCATAGTTTGAGAATAAATTCGAGAGCAAAGAAATGCAATTTCGTGGTATCATCTTCAAAATAAAAGGAAATGAAACCGCAGATGAGCATAGATTTTTTGATTTCAAATTCCAGATTTCAAATTCCAAATTACGTTTTTCTAATCTGTGTCCAGCTGCGATAATCTGTAATTTTATTTTCGTAAATCTGTGATTATTTTTATTTATGAGAAGTTTAGTGATTATATTTCTATTGATTTTACTCTCTAGTTCGTCTTTCGCTCAAAAGCCGACCACGGCAAGAAACACCAAGCCGAAACCGTCGCCGGTCAAAAACGTCGGCGATGAGAGGCAAGAATATGAAGATGCGGTCAATCAGCCTATTGCGACGAATAGAATCAAGGCTTTGCAAAAATTTATCCGGGATTTTCCCGAATCGCAGGAAAAAGTTCGCGCTCAGGAATTAATCGTCAGCGCGCGGGCGCAGCTCGGTGATGAAAAATTGGGGCTCGGAGAAAACGAAAAAGGCGTTGAGTATTTAAAACTTGCCGCCAAAGATGCGCCGAAACCGCTTTCCGACCGGCTTTTTACCGAGGTTGTTTTGACATTTCCCAGCAATCTTTTCTGGCGCGGATACCGTTCGGAGGCTTTGGAAATTGCAAAAATTATCGAAGACAAGGCGGAAGGAAATGCCAAACAGATTTTAGCTTTGGCGACATTTTATTTGCAGATTGAAAACGCCGCGGAAACCAAACGGCTCGCCGAAAAAGCCATCGCGCTGGAGCCGAATCTGCCTTCCGGTTATCAAATGCTCGGACTCGCGTATCGTTTGAATTTTCAGTTAGAAGAAGCGGCGAACGCTTACGCGAAAGCACTGGAAATGGACGCCGAATCCGCAACTTCAAAACGCAGTCTGGCGGAAATGAAACGCGCGCTGGGGAAATCCGATGAAGCGGTTGCGCTTTACAAAGAAATTTTAGCGAAAGACGCGACCGACGCGGTAGCGCACACGGGCTTGGTTTTGTCGCTTTTTAATGCCGAAAAACAAAAGGAAGCGGAAGCGGAAATGCAAAAATCGCTGGAAGCCAATCCGGGCAATTTGCCCTTGCTGGTCGGCGCGGCATATTGGTATGCGGCTCACGGGCGGGGCGATAAAGCGGTTGAGTTGGCGCAAAAAGCGTTAGAAGTCGAGCCGCGCTATGCTTGGGCTTATGTTGCGATGGCTCGCGGTCTGATGGCGCAGAAACG
>DATHTS010000777.1:0-2543 GCA_035462935.1 Pyrinomonadaceae bacterium | reverse complement strand
AAATCCACCATCGGATAAAAAATCGCGTAGTAATAAATAGTTTCAATGTTTGCCTGACGATAATCGTCGTTTATATCGGCAAAACGTTTTTGGGCTTTTCTCTCGGCGTTAAAAAGCTGGACGGTCTGCGCGCCCGAAATATGCTCCTGTAAAAAGGCGTTTAGCTTTGCCGTGCGCGTTCGCACTTTGTCGAAACCGACGCGGGCGCGCTTGCGAAACCAATTGGTTGCGGCGAAAAGGAGCGGAACAGTGATTAAAGAAATCAGCGCGAGCTTCCAATCGAGCCAGAACATCATTCCGATAATTGCGAAAATGACGACCAGATCGCCGAGAACATCAATCACGCCGGATGTGAAAAGCTCGTTGAGCGCGTCAACGTCGCTCGTCAGGCGCGTAATAATTCGCCCGACCGGATATTTATCGTAATAAGAAACTTCCTGATGTTGGAGTTTGGTGAAAATCTCGGTGCGCAAATCGAACATCACCTTTTGCCCGACGATGTTGAGCAGAACTTCCTGAATGTAAGAAAAAATAAAGCGAAACAAAAATACGCTGAAAAAAATAAGCGCGAAAAGCCAGATGCCTTCCGTCTGCCGCGGCGTGATAAAATCATCCACCGCGACTTTCGTAAAATAAGGCTGCAAGCTGATTAAAACATTCGTAATGAGCGTCAAAACAAGCGCGATCAGCACCAAATGCCAATACGGTTTGAGATACCGCAAAAGCCGAGCCGTTACGCGCAAATCGTAAGTTTTCTCAATCGCTTCCTCTTCGTGATATTTTTTCGCTTCTTCGGACACTTCGATTTTAGATTTTAGATTTTAGATTTTGGATTGGCAATGAGGAAATTTATTATTTATGTCATAATAGCGGACGAGAAAAATGGGATTTTCTAATCCAAAATCCAAAATCAAAAATCAAAAATCGCAATGAATCGTTTTATAAACGAACGTAAAAATAACTGGCAGCGCCTCGAAGACTTGCTTTCATTATTAAAGGGAGCGAGCCTTCGCGGTCTTTCGCGCGCCGAAGTCCGCGAGTTCGGCGAACTCTACCGCCGCGCCGCTTCCGATCTGGCGATTGCCCGCGCCGAAACGCGCGACCCGCGCCTGATAAATTATCTGAACAGCCTCGTCATCCGCGCTCACGGCAAGATTTACCGCGCCGAAAGCCAGGGCGCAAACCTCGTCTGGCAGTTTTTCGCCAAAGATTTTCCGCAGACGTTTCGCAAAACCTGGCGCTACACATTTCTCGCCTTCGCCGTTTTCACAATTTTCGGAATCATTTCGTTCGCGCTTTGCTATAACGATTTGAATTTTGCCGATGAACTAGGCTTGGATCAGGTGCGTTTTCTCGCGCAATCCAACGAAAAATGGTGGCTTGAATTAAACGAAGCCAATCAAATCGGCTCAAGCGCGATTTTAACCAATAATATTCTCGTTGCCTTCCGAGCCTTTGCCTTCGGCGCGTTATTCGGCGTCGGAACGCTTTACGTTCTCGTATTTAACGGGCTTCACATCGGCGGCGTTTTGGGCGTTTGTTACAAAATCAACCCGGCTTTCGGCAATGATTTAGTAACTTTTATGGTCGGACACGGTGTAATGGAATTATCCTGCATTTTTATCGCCGGCGGCGCGGGAATGTTAATCGGCTATTCGATAATTAATCCCGGAAACTACACGCGCACGCAAGCCTTAAAGAAAAATGGCTTAGAAGCTGTGCGTTTAGCAATCGGCTGCGCCGTTTTGCTCTTTATTGCCGGAATCATCGAAGGCTTTCTCTCGCCTTCAAATCTTCCCGCCGCGCTAAAATTCGGCACGGGAATTTTAACCGGAATTGCAATGTTCGCTTATTTGATTTTAGTCGGCAGAGAAGACAGTCAAGCTATTTTAACGCCCACCTTCGCTGATAAAGATACGGAAAAGTTAAACTAATTTTTGGTGAATCCTTATAGATGGCGGATTTGCAATAATGAGACGAAACTTTTGTGCTAGATTAAAAATATGCCGAGTCAATATATTCAAGCCGCAATGCGCCAAGCCAAGTATGAGATTTTACCGGATGACAGAAGTTTTTACGGGGAGATTCCCGGATTTCAGGGCGTTTATGCCAATGCCGAAACGCTGGAAGATTGCCGTAACGAATTGGCGGAAGTTTTGGAAGAATGGATTTTCCTTCATATTGCGGATAATACGCCTCTTCCGGTTGTAAACGGTTTGAAATTGTCTATAGAAAAAGTTCCTGAAAATTCACTTTAAAACTTTCAGGTTTTTTTCTTTTCACATTTGCTTGTTTCAAAATAATAAAATGTCAGACGCTAGAAATCCTAACCTCTGACATTAAAAGTTAAGAACAAAAAGCCGTTACAATTCTACTGCTTCTTTATGTTTTTATAGAACTGCTCTCTTTTTGCTTCTTTTCCCCAATACTTTTCAAGATTTGGTTTGAGGTAACTCGAATATACGCTATTCGGATACCTCTCAATGATCTGCTCGACTCGATTGGAAAGCTGTTTCTTTTCTTCCTCCTTGCCGGTATCAAAT
>DATHTS010000776.1:0-1581 GCA_035462935.1 Pyrinomonadaceae bacterium | reverse complement strand
CGTCCGGGCGTCTAAAGAACGGAGGAATTTTTTATGGCTGAATTTAATAATCCCTTGAACAACATCAGAATCGCCAGCCCTTGCTCGGCAAATTGGAACGAGATGGTTGGAGATGAACGCCGGCGTTATTGCGGCGAGTGTAAATTAAACGTCTATAATCTTTCAGGTATGTCGCGCCGCGATGCCGAGAATTTGATTTTAAGTTCGGAAGGTCGTTTATGCGTGAGATTTTATCGCCGGACGGACGGAACGATTTTGACGAAAGATTGTCCGGTTGGTTGGAAAGCGATAAAGCGGCGCGTGTCGCAGACTGCGGCGGCGTTTGCTTCGTTGATTTTCGCGTTTTTAAGCGGAATTGGTTTGACCGCGTATTTCAATCAAGCAAGCAAAAAAAGTCCTGTGATGAGCGAAATTAGGATGGAAAACAATTTTCAGCCGACAGTTTATCCTGAACCTGAGCCATTGATGGGAGATGCGGCGGTTGAAAATATGCCCATCGCGGGAATGATTATAGATACTCAGACTGTAAAACAAGAAATTAAGAAAAACCGCAAACACAGCCGAAAAATAAGAAAGTAATCAATTTACGTTTATGAGCTTAGAGCGGATTTCAGTAATTTGAAATACAGGATGAATCGGAATAAGTGATAAGTCATAAGTAAAAAATGAGAAGAAACCTTTCACTTATGACTTATCACCTTTCACTTATTCCGAATTTGTATTGCATTTATTTGAAACCCGCTATATTTTGTGGTTTCTATCTGTTTATAACAAATAAAAAAAAACAGTATCAAATTCAAAATCCGATACTGTTTTTTTACAAATTAAAGATTTAAACTAAATCAAATCCTGATTCTTAGCCTCATCTTTCGCTGTATTTATAGTTTCATCCGCGACAGCTTTAATTTTGTCAATCTTGTCCTGTGCGACTTCTCCGGCGTTTCTGATTAAATCGCCGACCTGGCTTCCGGCTTGATGCATCAATTTATCGCGGGTTTCGCCCATCAATTTGCTTTCGTAAGTCGTCGCGGGAATTGATAATCCGACAGCCGCGCCGAGCGCCATGGCAACGGCGCCGACCGCGAGCGGATTTTCTTCGATGTAATGATCGTATTGATCATAGGCTTTACCGGCGACATCTTTTACCGATGAGCCGAGTTGTCCGACTTGCTCGTAGGCTTTACCGGCGACATTGCCGACGCTTCTGTAAGCGGTGTTTGCCGCGCCCGTTACTTGATCGTAAGCTCCGCTCGCCGCATCGGTTACGGCGCCGTAAGCGTCGCTTGCGGTATCGCTTACCGTATCATACACGCCGCCTGTATCGCCCGCTCTATATCCGGTTCTTCCGTAGTCCGAGCTGCCCGACGATAAACTTCTTCTTCTCGAATAATTCGTCGAAGAATCGTTTCGATATAGATTCATGAGCAGCATTCCGACGCCCAAACCGATTAAAGTTACGGCGATTGGATTATTACGCGCTACGTGTCCTACCTGTGTATCCGCTATTTCTTCTATTCCTTTATTTACATATCCCATAATATCTTCCACCTTTCTAATTGCTGAATATTTCGTCGTTTCCCA
>DATHTS010000775.1:0-4601 GCA_035462935.1 Pyrinomonadaceae bacterium | reverse complement strand
CATAAAGAGAAAACCTTCTTTCGCGTGTGGGGCGCATACCCGGCTTGGTCGCCGGACGGAAAAAAGATTGTGACGGCGCTTCATAAAGATCTTACCTACAAATTGCCGGACGAGAAAAAGAGCTATTTTGTAGAGATAGATGTGGCTGACGGAAGCGAAAAAATCCTTAATGCTCCTCATTGGAATGTCGCTCTCACAGCCCTTTGGCTGGCTGATGGGTCAGGCTTGATTGTTCAAGTGCAGGACAAACCGGACTCATATTTCCAACTCTGGCATCTCGCCTATCCGAGCGGCGAAGCCCGTCCTCTGACTAATGATCCGAATAATTACACAGAGTTTCGTCTCGCGCCGGATTCGAGTTTTATCATCGCATCGGAAGAAAAAACTCCGCACAATCTTCAATTAATCTCCGCGAAAGATCCCACACAGGTTCAACATTTGACTAACAGCACGACAACTCAGCGCGGCTTTATGGGTTTAGAGTGGACGCCTGACGGTAAGGAATTAATTTATTTGCAACTCGAAGGCTTGGTGGCAGGAAACATTTGGAAAATGAACGTCGAAACGTTCGAAGCCGCGCAGCTAACTTTTGACAAAGGCGCATGGAATCGTCACCCGGATGTCACTCCTGACGGAGGCTCGATTGTTTTCGCTTCAAACCGAACGGGCAAATGGCATATCTGGCAGATGGATATGGACGGCGGCAATTTGCGGCAAATTACCGACGGCATCGGCGAAAATTATCCGCAAGTTTCGCCCGACGGGAATTGGCTGGTTTATGTAACGCCGGGCGAAAAGCCGAATTCTTTATGGAAAATGCCTTTGGCAGGCGGCGAACCCGTTAAAATACTCCAAAACGCCGGAGGACTCTTCCATATTTCACCGGATTCACGGCAAATCGTCGCCAGCTATTACGACCCGGATGAAAAGAACAAAAACCCTTGGAAATATGTTTTAGCGCCGTTTGACGGCGAAGAAAAACCGCAGGATACAGGCTTTTGGAGCCAAGCCCAAGTTGTCCGTTGGAAACCCGACGGAAGCGGTATTTATTTTTTAAGCACGGGGCAAAGCCACACAAATATCTGGTTTTATTCAGTAATAGATAAATCTAAGCGTCCGGTAACCAATTTCGACTCGCAGGAGATCATTAATCTAAGCGTTTCGCCGGAGGGCAATACATTCGCCGTCGCACGCGGCACAAAAGCCAGCAATTTACTTAAAATCAGCGGGTTTAATTAAATGAGAAGTGAGAAGTGAGAAATGAGAAAGGAGAACTAAAAAATAGTTTGGAAAGATGCTTGTTTGAATCAATCCCTTAATTCTCACCTCTCACTTCTCATTTCTCACCTTTTTAATATCCAATCGCCTCGCCGTCGCTGCGTGAATCAATCGCGCCAAGCCGCACGTTTGTTTTTTCTTCAATCGCAATTCCGGTTGCCGAAGCGATATTGATCGGGCTGTCAATAAAATCGTGTCCGAGATTCTTTAAAATAAGCTGCGTGTCGGGCGACATCCCGTAAGGCTCGTAATAAATCTGGTCGGGCAGCCATTGATGATGAATACGCGGCGCGTCAATTGCCTGCTGGATGTTCATTTCGTGGTCAATCATATTTATCACGGTCTGCAAAACGGCGGAAATAATGCGCGGTCCGCCGCGCGCGCCGACGGCAAACCAGACAGAGCCGTCTTTTCGCATAACAATTGTCGGCGTCATCGAAGAAAGCGGGCGTTTTCCGCCTTCGACTTTGTTTCGCTCGCCTTGAATCAAACCGAAAAGATTCGGCTGTCCCGGACGCGCGGCAAAATCGTCCATCTCGTCGTTTAATAAAACGCCCGTGCCTTTCGCCGTAACTCTCGAACCGTATAAATCGTTGATTGTATAAGTGTTTGAAACGACGTTTCCTTCCGCGTCAACAACCGTGTAATGCGTCGTTTCCATTCCTTCGGAAATAGCGACTTGACCGGGTTTTACTTCCTGACTTTTCGAGGCTTTCTTTAAATTGATTGAAGCGCGGCGCGTGTTGAGATAATTTTTATCGAGCAACTTCGCAACCGGAACATCGGCAAAATCGGGATCAGCCATATATTCGGCGCGGTCGGCGAAAGAGCGGCGCATTGCTTCCGCCAATACGTGGAATTTCTGGGAAGAGTTGAAGCCCATCGCCCGCAAATCGTAATTTTCGAGCATCTGCAAAACCTGCAAAAGCACGATTCCGCCCGAACTCGGCGGCGGCATCGAGATAATTTCATGCCCGCGATAACTGCCGCGCAGAGGCTGTCGCTCTTTTGCTTGATAATTTTTTAAATCTTCCAGTGTGATCAAACCGTTGTTGCGCTTCATATCTTCAGCGATTAATTGCGCGGTTCTGCCCGTGTAAAATTCTCTCGCGCCTTGTTTCTGCATTCGAGCGAGGGTTTGCGCGAGTTCCGGTTGCTTAAATAAATCTCCTTCCTCGTAAAACTTGCCGTTATTGAGAAAAATTCTTTTGCTGTCCTCGTATTTTTCGAGATTTTCTTTATAGGATTTGAAAAGATTTGCCAGCCGGTAGCTTAAAACATAACCGTCCTGCGCGAGTCTGCGGGAAGGCTCGACTAATTGCGCCCAAGTTATTTTTTTCGAGCCGTATTTATTAAAAGCCAAATCGAAACCAGCCGGAGTTCCCGGCACGCCGGAAGCACGATAGCCAATTGTCGAAGAGCCTTCGCCGCGGATGAGATTTCCCTTTTCATCAACAAAAATATCGCGGTGCGCCGCCTTAGGAGCCATTTCGCGGTAATCAATCGCGGCGGTTCTTCCGTCCTTAAAACGAATCACCATAAATCCGCCGCCGCCTAAGTTTCCCGCTTCGGGATAAACGACCGCTAAAGCCAAACCGACGGCAATCGCCGCGTCAACCGCATTTCCGCCGCGCTTCATTATGTCAACGCCGATTTTTGAAGCCAATTCGTGCTGCGACGCGACCATCGCGCTTTTCGCTCTGACCGGGTCGCGCCAGGCGGCTTTGATTGTTAGTTCTGAAGGAACAAAACAAAATACAAGCGCGAAAAGTAAAAGAAGGGCGGCAAAATTTTTCAGTTTTTTCATAATTTCTTGAGTCCGGGAAAATAAAACTTAATATAGGTTTTGCACAAAGATAAAGATTAAAAATTGAAACTACCAAATCACCCGAATAAACACGAAAAAAAATAAAATATTCAGCGTGTTATCATATCTTTTCTTGGTTTCCTCCACCTATCAATTAAAAAATTAGATTCCTTTTTAATTTTTGTGCAAAGTTCTTGACTTAATAATACTCTAAGTTTTTTTGTAAAAAAGAACCCGCAATTTGCCCGCATTTTGAAAAAACGGCATAATTATCTGTTTTTTTCACTGAAATTTCTGGCAAATTGAAAGAAAATATAGTAAATTTCTATTTACTCGTAAAACTTCAGTCTCAGCTATTATAAGCCTGAGGGCGTTTATATAAAAAGGAGTATCAAATATTTTATGAAAAAAGGATTAGCGGCGGTTGTATTGGTCGTTTTTTGCCTGTTAATTAATTCTGCGGTTTTTGCGCAAAAAACACCTTTCACGCGAAACTTCCCCATCAATTTGAGAGCATCGGCGGAGATTAGCCGCGCAGAGGCTTTTTCCGACGGAAACGGCGTTTTTATTAAATGGCAAGCCGAATATGAAACCCGTAATTTAGGATTTAATATTTACCGTTTGGACGGCGACCGTGTAACGCTTGTAAATTCTCACTTGGTCGCGGGCGCTTCTTTGGCGGCGAGAGACGAAATCGTTTACGGCAAAGAATACGTATTTTTCGACCCCAACGGAACTTTTGAGACTTCTTATTTTATCGAAAGCGTCGCTTTCAATAATCGGAAACAAAATTTCGCCTCGTTTTTTCCGCAGGAAGTTGAGGATTTGACTTCCGTTGCGGGCGTTTCCTCCGAATTTTTGCAAAAAGCGGCGGCTGATTCCGACCCGGTTTTTCTGCAAAATGATTTGAATTTACCGGCAGATTTGGAAAATGAAGTCAGAATGTCCACCGCGTCTGCCGACAACACTTTGCAGAAATGGGTTGCGGCGCAGCCGGGCGTTAAAATCGGCGTGAAAAAGAACGGGTTTTACCGCGTCAGCCGCGCCGAACTGCAAGCCGCCGGTTTTAATGTCAATGCTTCTCCGGCGCTCTGGCAGCTTTATTTGGACGGAGTCGAACAAGCGATAACAGTCGCGCCAAACGGCGATTATATCGAGTTTTACGGTCGCACGATTGATACGCTCTACAGCAACACGCGGATTTACTATCTTTTGGTCGGCGCGCAAAACGGAAAGCGAATCGGTTCGACAATCCGACGTTCGGTCGGCGGAAACGTAACCAAACAGACTTATAATCAAACTTTTACAAAAGAAGAACGCGCAAATTATATCAGCGATCTTCTAAACGGCGAGAAGGAAAACTTTTTCGGCACGGTTATTAACAGCACCGGCGGAACTGTTAATTTCACCCTTTCCGGCGTTGATTTTAACTCTTCGCGTTCGACGATAACCGTTACCGTTCAGGGAATTCAATCCGTAGATCACGAAGTAAAAGTTTCATTAAACGGCACGGAAC
>DATHTS010000774.1:0-10024 GCA_035462935.1 Pyrinomonadaceae bacterium | reverse complement strand
GAAATATCCAAAAAATCGTCGGACGTAATCAATCCGATCAGTTTTTCGCCCTTTACAACCGGCAGACAACTGATATTCTTCTCGCGCATTAATTTCAATGCTTCGAGCGAGGATGTTTCCGGCGCGACGGTGGTTAACTCGGTTTCCATCAAATCCCGAATAATGATTTCCTTGTCGCTTTTCAATTTGTCGTTCGCCAGCAATTCGAGCAAATCGTGATACGAAACGATACCAACGAGTTTTCCCGCGTCGTCTTCGACGGGAATATGCCGGATATCCTTCCAATTCATCATACTCGCCGCCAAATCAACTACATCTTCCGGTCGGACGGTGAACAAATCGGTGGACATAAACTGCTCGACCGTGCGGAAATTTTCGATTGAATCCGCCTCTTTTGTAAGTTTCGCCAATTTCCATTTGTGAAGCGGTTTGCCGTTTTCCTGATTTTCCTTCATCGCCAGCGTCAGTCTTTTCAGGCGAAGATTCAACTTCTCGTTTTCGTCCATTTCGGCAAGCGAATCCAACATCCATTGCGCGCCCGATTTTTCCGCCTTGACTCTCGTCTCGATAATGCCGAGATATTTTTCGATGTCGTCCGAATTTATCTTCGCGCTTTCCAATCCGATTCGGGCAAGCGGCAAAAGTTTCTTTAAAATTAATTGTTTCGCCGGATAACTTTTGTCGTCAAACCAAACAATCTGCGTATTTAACCCGCTTCGCGCCGTGTTGAAAAAATTTCCTTTCGCGTCGTCGAACGACATCTTTTCCCGCACGTCGCCGAATTCCTGCGGCAAATCCGTCATTAAGCCGAGAAAAAACGCGGAGTTTGCCATTTCGTCAACAATCGTCGGACCCGAAGGAAGAAATCGCGCTTCGATTCGCAGGCTCGCTTTGTCGTTTTCCACGCCGTAACAGGCGCGATTCCAGCGCCAAATCGTGCCGTTATGAAGCTGCCACGCATGAAGATTCGGAATCTTTCCGCTTTCCAAAACTTTGAGCGAATCTTCTTCGATTTCCCGCGTCAAAATTATCCGAAAACGCGCCACGTCTTCCCGAAAAACTTCGAGCATCGAATCATCAACCCATTTGTCGCCAAAATTTACGCGCGGCGGGTGATCGCGTTCCTGGTGAACCGGCGAGCGGGCATCGGTAGCCGATTGAAAAAGCGCGAGCCGCGTTTCGTGCCACAAACGCTGTCCGAGAAGCAAAGGCGAATTTACCGCCGAAGCGAGAACCGGAGCGGCAATCGCCTGCGCCCAATTGTAATGGGTGATAAATTCGCTAATCGGGACTTGCAGATGAAGCTGAAAGCTCATATTGGCAAACTCGACAAAAGTGTTTTCAATCCGCAGCCGAAATTCGTCTAACCCCTGAATTTGGATAACGCGCTCGTCGCCGTGCATCTCGTTTAAGACGCGGTTCATCTCGGCATAACGCGGCAAAGGCGTGAGGTTTTCTTCAACAAAATCGGATTGTTGCAGCGTCGGCAAAATCCCGACCAGCACAATATCAGAATCGAGCCCGCTGGCGGTTTTCCGTGCAATACTCACGATTTCCTCTAATTCGCGCTCCATTTTGCTCAAACAATTGCCGCGAAAATCGAGCGGTTTAAGGTTTGCTTCGAGATTAAAAAGCCCGAGTTCGGTCGTCAGACGTTTATCCTTCGCTTTTTTGATTATTTTCATGGCAATCGGCGCGGGATCCATCGCCGAATCAACCAGAAACATTTCCTGCTCGGCGCCGATGCGCCGCGTGTTTTCCTCAAAACAATCTCCGTCGAGCATTTTTTCGAGAGCCTGTAAATCGTTCAAAACCGCCTTTGTGAATTGCCGTATTTGAGTTTCGTCCGTTTTGTTTGAGACATTTTTATCGCCCATAGTTCAAATTGAGTTTGTTGAAATAGTAGCATTTCGGGCGGCTTATCCAAATTTTACAATGAGCGGAAATTTTTCGTATTCTTAATATTCTTGACAAATTAGCTTGAAGGAGAATTTAGCGGTATACTTTTGTAAATTTATACGAAAAGGGAAATTATGAGAGATTTAACCAAAGTTAAAGAACAATTAGAGGAACGGAAAAGGGAAATTCAAGAACAGCTTGGCGAAGTTGCAAAAGATTTAAGACAAGAGCTTTACAACTTCCCCGAAGATCAAGCTATCCAAATCGAACAGGAAGAAGTCCCGCGCGCACGGGAGCATTCGCTTTATGAAGAGCTAACCAAAATTGACAACGCGCTGATCCGTATTCACGAAGACGAATACGGCAAATGCGAAAACTGCGGTAATGAAATCGGCGAAAAGCGCCTCGAAGCGATACCTTACGCTGACCTTTGTATTGACTGCGCGGAAGAAATTTCAGGCTAAGCTCAAAGGCGGAAAAGCATGCAAAGCATCCAAGTCTTTTTTAGAAATCAAGTTTTTCGCCGAGCAGATTGAGCTTATAAAGCGGCGGGCGAACGGAAGGAGGCAATCTAAAACCTGATTTCTTCTGCAAATTAATTATACTAAAATTTAATTATTTTAGGTTATCGGTGCGTCTGCAGATTTTTTGAAAAGTCTTTTGTCGAATTAACCGGTCGTGTTAAAGAAAAATGTTTGAAATAAACGCCCGTCTTCGAGCGAAGTACCGAAATAATCTAAACTCGCGTGGAATCTTTTGGCGTCAAACAAAACTAGTCTGTTATAGATGTTAGCGACCGTATCCAGCCGCAGCCATTTTGTGTAGTCCTGCGAGTCGTTGTCGCAAATTTCCTGAAGCGTTTCGTCATCCGGGTAAAGGTAAAGATTAGTCTTTAAATGCTTGAAAAATCCCGTCCCGGATGACACTGGCGCGTCGGGCGTAAGATACAAGACTCCCGCCCAGTTGTTGCTGTGATCGGCGTGAATCCAGGTTCTGTCGCGGCAAGTGGTATATTGAAAGGCTCCGTTAGCAATATCTTCCGTCCAATCCATTACCGGAGATTGAATCGCCGTTTCTATTGTCTCTTTTATATAATCATTCAAAAAGGCTTCGGTTCTCTGTCCCGGATAATTTCCCGTAATAGAAAAATCCGACTTTAACGCCATTCGCCTGATCTCGTCGGGATTATCGTAAAAGTTATCAATAATAATTACGCTTTTTTCCATATTGCCTCTTTTGACGTGAACGATTTTATTTCAGAAATCAACGGTTGCCTTTTTAATTCTTGATATATCTTGATATTCGAAAGAATTGCCGTTATTAAGCCGTTACGACCGCTTTTTTCACGGATCATAAAGTTTTTGGACAAAATATATTAAATCCGATTTAAAATCAAGTAAATTTTTATAGCATTACAAAAATGTTTATGTTATAGTTTTGCTCTAAAGCTTTTTCGTTATACAAAAATACCTCGACGAGTATTTGGTTGAGAACTCATTTTTGTTTAGCCGAGTCAGCTTTTGTTTTAAGTAAAACATCAATTTCAAGGAGACACATCATGGAACAAGAAAGAAATAAAGGAGAAGGCGGACAAGCCGGCGGTCAGCAAGGTGGAAAGGCTGGTCAGCAAGGCGGACAAGTCGGCGGTCAACAGGGCGGAAAAGCCGGCGGTCAACAGGGCGGAAAAGCCGGCGGTCAACAGGGCGGAAAGGCTGGTCAGCAAGGCGGACAAGTCGGCGGTCAGCAAGGTGGAAAGGCTGGTCAGCAAGGTGGAAAGGCTGGTCAGCAAGGCGGACAAGTCGGCGGTCAGCAAGGTTCGCAAAGCCGTTAACTTTTTCATTTAACCTACCCGGACAGCCGCAGGAAGCTTTCTTTAAATTCTACGGCTGTCCGTAAATTTTACGAGTCGGAAAAATTCTTTCCTTCTTTCCTTACAGATTTGCAAAGAAACCAATCTTCCTTTCAAGCAATTTATTCCTACGCTTTGCTTCTTCGATTATTTTCTTCTTTGTTGCCGACGTTGATTTACAATCACAAAATCTTATTTTGATTTTTCGCCGAGCAGATCGAGCCTTTGAAGCGGAGGCTCGGTCGGCGACCAGAAACGCGCGATCCAGAACCATTGCATAGCGCCCAGCACAAAAAGCAAAATCGTGTTGAGATAAATTCCGTCAACCGAATTCGGTTGCATATCCAGAAAATAAGCCGCCGAAATCACCACCGGCAATGCAAAAAGACTGCACGGTAAAGAGAGAATAAACATTAGAACGTTGAGGACAAGAAGTGTTTTTTGAACGGCGTTTTGCGGATCTGTGCCGAAATGCAGATAAGTTAAAAGAATCAGCGAAATTATGCCGATTGCCAGCCAAATGTGTCTAAAGCTCAACTTAAAATTTATTTTCATTTTTTTGCCTCCTGAAATTTGATAGTTGATTAGACACCGGAAGGATAGATTTGTTCCCAAAATCATTGGTTACTTTTCGGAATTTAACGAAATAAATGCTGCAATGATGGTAGTTAAGGAAGGGTGCTGAAAAAAGCAATCCGTTTCGCCAAATCTGGTTCGGCGACGAAAAGATATAAACTGATTCAGCTCGAAAAGCTGTTTTAAAATCTGATTCTATTCAGAGCTTTTATCACGAAAAACTCTTTCGAGCGGCGTTTGTCCTCTTGAATCGAAAAACTCAATTTCATTAAGCGAGTTGGCTTCAAAAAGCGGCATTTGCGTTTTGCTGCTGAGCAAATTCAGCGTTTGCAATCTCGGTTCGCTTCGCAAAATTCGCGGGAAAATCCAAAACCACTGCACCAAACCGAAAACGAAAAGAAGGAAAAGATTCAGATACAGGCTTTCGATTGATTTCGGATTAACCTCCAAAATATATTGGGCAGAGAACATAATCGGAAGCCCGAATAAGCTCGACGGAAAAGACAAAATAAACATCGTTACGGTAACCGTTCCGATTACGTTTTCAAGAAAACTCTGAGAGTTGGCAGACGAAGGAAGAAAAATCGGTAGAATCAACGAAAACAGGCTTATCGCCAGCCAAATCCGGCTCAGCTTCCGACTAAAATCTTTTTCCATTTTATTGCCTCCTGATGCTTAATGTTTATTAGACACCGGCACGAACGGCTTTGTTCCCGTTTTAATAAATATTTCGTGGTATAATTTCCCAGAAAATTTCTCAACCGATTCAAAAAATTATGACAACAACAGATTTTCTAACCGGAACGGTCAAAGGACCGGGCGAACTGCCGCACGAATACCTTTTTATTACGAAAGACAACAAGCGCACGCGCATCGGCGAATTTGTTTATTACCAAACCGAGGTCGGCGATGAAAAGCGCCAGATTATCGGGACAATTAAAAGCCGAAAACTTGTCCGCAATCTGCCCGATACATTTTTGTCTGACCCGAATACGCCGCCCGCGCTCGTTTCGTCTTTGATCGGCTTGAACGGTGACGGGTGCGAGATTTATGAGATTACGGTGGAAACAATCGGTTATTTCTCTAAACAATTAAAAGATTTCGTCAATCCGCGCATTCCGCCGAATCCGGGCGATGCTATTTATCTGGCTTCGAGCGAAACGCTTGCCGAGATGCTCAGCCCGAAAAAAAATGCGGAACTCGGCTCGGCGCATATCGGCAGCCTTTTGACGCGCGAGGCGGGCGAAGTTCCGGTCGTGCTTTCGATAAAGGATGTTGTTTCGACGCATCTGGCAATCCTTGCTTCGACAGGTTCGGGAAAATCTTACACCGCCGGGGTTTTGGTCGAGGAATTGATGAACGGGTATAATCGCGCCGCCGTTCTCATCGTTGACCCGCACGGCGAATACGAGACGATGAGCTCGATTATGGGCAATTCGCAGTTTTTCGGCGCGGACGGCTACCGACCGGAAGTTAAAATCTATAAACCGGAAACAATCAAGGTGCGCTTTTCGAGCCTGACCGAAGCGGACGTGAAATATCTTCTGCCCGAAGGCACTTCTGACAAGATGTTGCATTTTCTCTCGCAGGCATTTCGCAGTTTGCAGGAAAGATTACGCGCCGAGAGAAAGCAGGATTACGCATACGCCTATCACGATTTGCGCGACGAGGTGAACAAGCAGAAATACGGCAGCGAAAATCAGAAGGATTCGGGCGGAAACGTCTCTTCGATTGACGGCTTGCTGTGGCGGCTCGATTCGCGTTTCGACAAAGCCGACAGCATTTTTCACGCCTCCGAACACATCGAGTTAAAAGACCTTTTCAAACCCGGACGCTGCACAATCCTTGAGCTTTCCGACATCGAACAGCACGAACAGCAAGTCATCGTCGGAACTTTACTGCGCCGCGTGAACAAAGCCCGAATGATGACCGTCCGGCAGGAAGCCGCGCCAAAAACGGAAAATCATCTGCCTTATCCGGTTTTCACCCTTTTGGAAGAAGCGCACCGCTTCGCCCCGGCGGGCGCGAGCGTCGTTTCGACCAACATCCTGAAACAAATCCTCTCGGAAGGACGCAAATTCGGCGTCGGCATCGGCTTGATCACGCAGCGACCGGGCAAATTAGACCAGGACGTTCTCTCGCAGTGTATGACGCAAATCATTATGCGAATCGTCAACCCGATTGACCAGCAAACCGTCGCCCAATCGGTCGAAGGCGCCGGACGCGCCATGCTCGCCGAACTCCCCGCGCTCACCAAAGGTCAAGCCGTCATCTCCGGCGTCGGCGTCAACACGCCCGTCATGTGCCGCATCCGCCAGCGCCTAACCCAACACGGCGGCGAAACTTTCGACGCGCCAAGCGAATGGATGCGCTGGCATTCATCGGGCGAGCAATCAAAACGCGAGCAGGCAGACGCGCCGTATCTGAAACCGAGTTCGGATAAAAAGCCGGAGAAGATTGGTAATATTAGGATTTAAAGCAATTTATTAGGGAACACAATATATTGAGCCGTTGAAAACAAATTATTCAATAAATTGTGCTTTTGTCGAAATAATATTGACAGATAAACACTATCAGATTTATTATTATTTTGCGCTTGGTTGTTTGGATAATTGTGCCGTCTGACCTGTACTGGAGTTGCAAACAAGGAATGCAATCGCATCCATCCGCGCCAGTGGATATCGGGTGAGCTATCTGAATAGTCAAATGTAGAAAATAAATAGAGGACGAGAAATATGGTTAAGATACCAGTTGCTTGCTTCAATGAAGTAGGCGTTGAACTTGTTCTCGTACCATTCGACGACTCTTTCGGCAAGAGAAGTTATGCTGAAAAAAGAGAACTCATCAAGAATTTACAGCTAGATGTTAACTCATCTGGAATGAAAGGAACTGTTGTTCCAATATGGAAAAGTGAAGAACATAAACACTTCATTGCCCCAGTTGAACTCCATCCTTTCATACGTGGATTCAGTTGGGACGAGATCGTTTTGAGTGTTAATTATGAATTAAATCTTCGGCAATAACACTCGTATTTAATCGAAAAAAGCCTGTCGTAAAATGACAGGCTTTTTGAATAACAACAGAAGTTAAAATCAAGATTCAACCTTCAATGATAAAATAAATCTCCTATAATCGGACAATATATTTTGAGCGATTATCTCAACCGCGCTTTAGCTCAAACCAAATACGATAAACTCGAAGACGGCACATTTTTCGGGCGTATTCTGTCGCGTAAAGGCGTGTTTTCGATTCTGATTTTTCCGAAAAATATTTTAATTAATCGTTAATTTTTTTTGCTGTTCCTATCGTAATAGACAAACTGCAATATTGTTTTTCACCTTCTTTTTCTTTTGTAACTGAATTAATTATACTTGCAACCGCATTACAACCAACCGCATTTTCACCGCCTAACCCTTTTTTAAAGTGATTTTCGACATCAACATCTTTCATTTCATAGACATAGCCGACAAAAATATTCTTATTTTTGAATGAAAAACTGCGGTCTAAATAATTAAAAAGCCTCTTACCGTCAAATCCGAGCAGATTCTTGGCGCTTTTCTTATAGCTGCTTTCAAGGTTCATTAAAAGAGGGTTTTTCACTTCTTTCCAGACAAACTTTTTTGCAGTGTTCGGACTAAATTTCCCGGCAATGGTTTCTTTTATCTTAGCCTCTTCAAAATTCCCGCTCGGCACTGAAACGAAAAGATAAGTTACTAAATCCATATATTCTTTTCTGAACAAAAGCGTGTTTTTAACGGTCGTTTCCTCTTTTGTAAATCCATCAGGACAAGTGAAGTTTATTGTTCCGATAGAACACGACGAGGTTTGTTTTTTACTTGCGCTCGACTTTTCGGTTTGTTCGACTTGGGCGTTTGTTTGAGAATTTGCCATTAAAAAAGAAAAGACGATTAAAAGTATTGTAAAAATTTTATTGAGCTTTATATTTATCATAGTTGAAGTTTAGTTTGGATTTTTGATTTATTTCGAATTCGTTGAATTAAATAATAGTAAGTTATAAAAGTTTTATTCTGACAACTGTTTCGATGTGATTTCTTCAGCAATTGTCAAAATAAGTTTTGATCAAACAGTAATTTCATACTGCGGCAAAACGGCAAGCCGGCGCTCGCGGTCGGCGGCAAACGCCAGACAAGCCCGAATATCCTCGCGCGTTAAATCGGGAAACTCGTCTAAAATTTCTTCTTCGGTCATTCCGCCCGCCAGATATTCAAGCACATCTTGAACGGTCATCCGCAAGCCGCGAATGCACGGCTGACCGCTTCTTTTGCCCGGTTCGATGGTAATTATGTCTCGGTAGTCCATAATTGAAATAATAACAACAAACCTAAATCTTACCAACTAAAAATTTAGAGAAGGAAAAGAATCCGAAATTAGTTAAAAATCGGCAGACGGACAATGTGCAGTATTTGAAATCAAGTTCGGATAAAAAGCTGGAGAAGATTAGGAATATTAGGATATAGTTTGTGTAAGGTGAATTTGTTCGTTGTATTGACCAGAAGTTTTAGGTGAATGATCTTATGAAGAATATTTTATTTATCCGCCGCTTTGCCGCAGTCGCGCTCGTTGTTTTATCGCTTGCCTCAGCCGCGTTCGGGCAGACTTATATTCAAAACGTTACGGTCGTTGACGTTGAAAATCGGAAATTAATTCCCGGTCAAACGGTTGTCGTCAAAGACGGGATTATTTCGGAAATCGCGCCTGCGAATAAAATAACGCCTCCGGCAAAGGCGTTTAAAATTAACGGCGCGGGAAAATTCCTGATGCCCGGAATGACTGATTCGCACGTTCATTTTTTTCAAAGCGGCGGTTTGTATGCGCGTCCCGACGCCATTGATCTGAGGAAATATCAGCCGTATGAAAAAGAAATCAAATGGACGCACGAGAACATGGAAGATTTTCTCCGCAGGTATTTGAAGGCGGGAATCACGAGCGTGATTGATGTCGGCGCGACTTATAATTTTCTCGAACTGCGTAAAAAATTTGCTGATAAAGATTTCGCTCCGAACGTTTATATGACCGGACCTCTTCTGACGACGACCGTTCCCGCGCCTTACAAGGATTTGAAAAACGACTCACCTTTTATTCTCGTAACGAGCGTCGAAGACGCCAAACGAGCGATTGCTGAGCAGCTTCCGTATAAGCCGGATTTTATAAAAGTCTGGTATATCGTTGACTCGAAAAATGTGGAAGAGAGCGCGAAAAAGTTTGAGCCGGTCTTCAAAGCGATTGTCGAAGAATCGCGTAAAAATAACTTAAAAGTCGCCGTTCACGCAACCCAAAAGATTACGGCGGAAATTGCCGTGCGAAACGGCGCGGATTTTCTGGTGCACAGCGTTGACGACGGGCACGTTTCGGACGAATTTGTCCAGATGATGAAGGCAAAAGGAACGGTTCTTTCCCCGACATTGACCGTCTATCACGGTTACGCCGACACTTTCGGGCAAAAAACCAAGTTTAGTTTCTACGAACTGACGAACGCCAATCCTTTTCAGATCGGCACTATCACTGACTTAAAACACATTCCCGAAGCGCCTTTGATCGGAGGATATAAAACGGCAGTAAATTCTGCGGCATACAGCGAAAGACAGAAAAACCAAGACGCGACAATGCGGGCGAATCTAAAAAAATTGGCGGACGCGGGCGTTACGATTGCCGCCGGAACGGACGCCGGAAATATCGGCA
>DATHTS010000773.1:0-9223 GCA_035462935.1 Pyrinomonadaceae bacterium | reverse complement strand
GGAACGCACGCCGAACTGCTCGAAAAAGGCGGCGTTTACCGAAGGCTTTACGAACTGCAATTTGCGGAAGAAGAAATTTTTGAAGAAAATAAAGTATGAAATCAATGACCGGATTTGGTCGCGGCAGCGCCGTTGAAAATGAATTTGCCGTTACCATCGAATTAAAAACCGTAAATAATAGATTTTTGGATGTGAATCTGCGTTTGCCTTACGAGCTGCAATCGCTCGAAGGGGAATTGAAACGCATTATCGGAAACCGCATTTCACGCGGCAGAATTGACGTAAATTTGCAGTTTGAGCGAAATGAGGAAGTCGTTTATGAAATAAACCGCCCGCTCGTCGCCGGATATTTATCGGCTTTGCGTCAGATGCAGGAAGAATTTTCCCTCGCCGGCGAGCCGGATATGAATGTAATTGCCCGGCTTCCAAACGTTTTGCAAACGAAAAAGGAAGACATAAGCGAGGAAATACAGCAAGGAATTGCCCGAACATTGGAAACCGCGCTCGACGAACTCGAAAAGATGCGTGAAATCGAAGGCGCGTCTTTGAAAAATGAATTAAATTCGCTTTTGACGGAAATTGAAAATCAACTGCCAATTATTGAAGGCAGAGCTGAAAATGTTTTTGAGGAATACCGCCTGCGTTTGAGCAAAAAAGTCGAGGAAATGCTTACAAAAAGCGACGCCCAAATCGAGATTGACGAAGCGCGTCTGGCGCAGGAAGTCGCTTATCTCGCAACCAGAAGCGATATTTCCGAGGAAATCGCGCGGCTGAAAAGCCATCTCGAACAGTTTCGTCAAATTATGGATGAGGAAAAGGAAATCGGAAAGCGGCTCGATTTTCTGACGCAGGAATTAAACCGCGAAGCCAACACGATTTCGTCAAAATCCGGCGACATAATCGTTAAAGAATCGGCTTTGACGATAAAAGCAGGAATCGAAAAAATCCGCGAGCAGGTGCAAAACGTCGAATAAATATGCGGCTTTCCAGAACTTCGCACGAGAGATTCGAGCTTTTTTTACGCGAGTTTTTTGAAGATGAAACCCTGCGACTGCCGCAAATTAATATTTATGCCAAAAGCGGCGCGAAAATTTTCACCAAGGTTTTTAAACTAAACGGAATTACGCTTGGGAAAAGCATTCTAATCAATCCGAAATTTACATGGCGAGACGAAAATCTGCGAGTTTGCGCGTCAAAATCCTTGATCGCGCACGAGTTGGCGCACGCCTGGCAATATCACAAACTAGGCTTTTTCGGATTTATGTATGTTTATCTGAAAAGCTATTGGGAGGCTTTAAAGAAAAAAGGAACGTGGGACTTTGACGCGCGAACGCAAGCCTATATGGAAATTCCATTGGAGGCTGAAGCCCGCGAATTTACGGAAAAATATCTCGAATGGCTCGATAAATCCTTAAAAGAAAATCAAGATCCCGCTATTTTTCCGTAGTAATGTCGAAATTCACTTTTCCGCGCTTGATTTCTTCCATCGCAATGCGCGTCGGTTTCGCTTTTCGCGGGTCGGCATCAACTCGCGGCGCTGCTCCGCGCTGTAATTGTTTACTTCTTTGAGCGGCGAGCAAAATCAAACGATATTTCGAATCAATATTCGGTAAATTTTCATTATTACGGGTATTTTCTAAAATCTCGGTCGCTTCGCTATTACTTAATGTTTCTAATGTGTCTGCCATATTGTTTTCAATCTTCAGTTGAATTAAAAGTATTTAGAATATCTCGAATCCTGTCGGTTTGTCTATTTCCCCGGAGTCTTTCTGCAAAAATAATCGTTTTCAGTTCTTCCAAAGCCTTTTCCTTGTCGTCATTGATTACAACATAATCGAAATCATTGTAACAATTAACTTCGGTTCTGGCGTTTTTCAGCCGCAATTCCAAATCGGATTCATTTTCGGTCTGCCTTGAAATTAAACGCTGCCGCAAAACCTCAAAAGAAGGCGGCAAAATAAAAATCCCAACAGATTCGGGCAATCTTTTTTTGATGCTTTCCGCTCCCTGCACATCAATTTCCAGGATAACGTCGCGCCCGAAATTTATTTCTTTTTCGACCTGTTTCTGTGAAGTCCCGTAAAGATTGCCGTGAACTTCGGCATATTCGAGAAACTCGTCCGAATTCATCAATTGCTTAAATTCTTCGCCGCTGACAAAAAAATAATCCTTCCCGTGCGTTTCGCCCTCGCGCCTTTTGCGCGTCGAATAGGAAACCGAGTAACCGATGCCGGGCACGGATTTCAGCACTTCCTTTATCAAAGTGCCTTTTCCCCCGCCCGAAGTTGAACTGATAATAAACAAAATGCCTTTCATTTCGCTTGCTTCTCGTTTCAAAATTGTAAATTACTGATTTTATTGGCAGGGGTTTTATTAAATCAAATCGCAAACACAAAAAAGCGGAAGAAATCTTCATCCTCCGCTTTTATTTTTTAGCCTCTGTTGATTCGGTCTCCGGCATCGCTAATCGCATCGCCCACTGAATCAACCGCTTCGCCCACGCCTCGTTTGAATTTGCCCCAAGTTTCCTGGGTTTCTCCTTCGGCGCGTTCAACTTCGCCCTCAGCTTCCATCTCGCGGTCGCCAAGAACTTCCCCGGCTTTATCCTTTACAGTTCCTTTCGCTTGCTCGAATTTGCCTTCAAATTCGTCTCTATTCGGTATAGCCATAAATTTGCCTCCTTGAAAATAAATTTGTGTATCGCTTTAGAACGATTTCCACATAATTCTCTTAAAAAGCAATTTACATACCTTTAAGCGATTTGGTCAGGATCAACTCCGAGTTCACGCAGCTTTTCAGCTAACAATTGAGCGCGAATTTCCGCTTGCCGAACCTTATCCTCAGCTATCGCCGCTTTCTCGTCAGCCGTCGGCAGCAAATCGCCGTTTTTGTCAACCCAGCGAAGCCATTTACTTTCCGTATCTTCAAACTTGCCTTCCCAAAGCGTGAGGCTTAGCTCGACATTTATCAAATTATAATCCTGCCGCAGATAAAAACGATTTGCCAAACCCGGCTCATACACCCGCAGAATATCCTCGCTCAATTGAAGAAACGGGTCATAAACAACGTAATATCTAACACCCATACGGGCATATTGATTTAATTTCCGGTCAAGCTCGCCGCCTTCCTTATTTGAAACGATTTCAACTACTACCTCCGGCACTTTCCCGATTTCCCAAACCGGATATGACCTTCCTTTTTTGGAAAATAAATCCTTTGGCGCGGAAACATCGAGGCTTATAAAGACATCCGGCACAATCGGCGGCGAGTGAACCGAATAGAAAATCCCGATATTTGCATCAGTAAAAAACGGTCTCGGTTCACTGGAATTTTCCTCAATCGGACTCGGTTTCCAGCTGCTGTAAAGTGTTTCGGTCAATAGCCGCTGCTGCTTAGCTGAAAGTATATTATCTACCGGCTCATCGTCCTCCGTTTTGAGATTTTCGACAAGTTCGTCAAGTTCTTCAACAATTTCCCCAAGCTCCCAGTCTTGTTCGGTTAATACTTGCGACATTGTTTCTTCTCCTTACAAAATCAGTTTTTCCGGTTAGAATAAAACTATTCCAAATCTTTTCCCCTTCTTACATACCTTTATAATTCGGTCCGCCGCCGCCTTCGGGCGTTACCCAATTGATAATCTGATACGGGTCCATAATATCGCAGGTCTTGCAGTGGACGCAGTTTGAGAAATTTACCTTCAACTCGCGCCTGCCGGTCTGCGTGTTTTCTTCCATTTCATAAACCGCCGCGGGGCAGAATTTTTCGCAAGGATTCCCGTATTCAAAAGTGCAGCGCTCGGCGCAAATCTCGGTATCCAAAACATGAAGATGCGACGGCTGGTCTTCATTGTGCGCTACCGCGCCGTAGAAAACGTCTGTTACTTTATCGAAAGTCAATTCCTTATCGAATTTCAAATCGGCATAGCGATTTTGGCTGCCATCGCCATTTTTATCCAAATCTTCGAGCGTTTGCATTCTCCGGTGTCCCGGTTCGTGATACTCTTTCGGCATAAAGCCCCACGCCAGACCGCCGGTTAAAAACTGCAAACCCGAGTTAATCAATCCCGACCAGCGACCGCGCTGGAAGGAAGAATGAAAGTTTCGGACGGCGTATAATTCGTCGTAAATCCAGCTCATATTTACCCTTTCCTCAAAATGCCGCAGCGATTTTGAAGAAAAATCGTTATGAATAAACGCTCCGAGAATGGTTTCCGACGCCAGCATACCGCTTTTCATCGCCGTGTGAATTCCCTTGATTCGCTGACCGTTCAGAAACGCCGCGCAGTCGCCGACTAGCAAAACGCCATCCGCGAAAAGCTGCGGCATCGTGTGCCAACCGCCCGCGGCGATAGTTTTCGCGCCGTATTTGAGCATTTTTCCGCCTTTGAGAATTTCAGCAACCGCGGGATGCGTTTTAAATTTCTGAAATTCGTGATGCGGATCAATTTGCGGGTCGAGATAATCCAGCCCGGTAACGTAGCCGATGCTGATTACATTATTTTTCATCCCGTAAATCCAACCGCCGCCGTAAGTATTGGGATCGGAAGGAAACCCCAAAGTATGAATGACCCGACCTTCCTCAAAATTACCTGCTGGAACCTCCCAAAGTTCCTTTACGCCTAGACTGTAAACCTGCGGCTCGCGTCCTTCATTAAGCCCTAACCTTTGCGTCAACTGCTTCGTTAGAGAACCGCGCGGACCTTCGCCCAGAACTGTTACTTTTGCAAAAATATCAACGCCCGCTTCAAAATTCCCTTTCGGAATTCCTTCTTTATTAATTCCCTTGTCGCCGGTGCGAACGCCGATTACACGCTCGTTTTCGTCATAAAGCATTTCAGCGCCGGGAAATTCGGGAAAGATGTTGATTTCCGCTTCCTCGCATTTTTCCGCCAGCCATTCGCACATACGGCTCAAGGACAAAATATATTTCCCTTTATTTTTAAGCGGCGGCGGAACAAGCGGCGGCTGTATCTTCTTTTCATCGGTCAAATACCAGAAAGCATCGCTCGTTACGACCGTATCAGCCGGAAAACCCTGTTCGAGAAAATCGGGCATCAATTCCCTGATTGCAATCGGGTCCATCACCGCGCCCGAAAGGATATGCGCCCCGACGGTCGAGCCTTTTTCGATAATCCCGATTTCCAGGTTTTCGATTTTCTCGAAACCTTTTCTGCCCTTTTCAGCGAGTTCATTGTGCTCCCTGATAATGTTCTTCAAATGCAAAGCCGCCGCCAGATTCGCCGGTCCCGCGCCGACAAACAATACGTCCAGTTCTAATTGATCGCGTTCAGTCATAGTTTTTAATGAATGGTCATTCAGTTTTTGGAAAAGTATATCAAATTTATTGCCTCAAATCTTCTTAAGTTAGATTTTTGCTAAAATCAAATAGCAAAGATAAATAAAAAAGACTGCCTTGCTTTTAACGAACAAGACAGCATTTCTTTTGTTTTGCGGAATTACGAAAAATTAATCGAAAATTCACAGTTTAATTCTGAGAATTCGCCGCCGCAACCACCTTTTCCGCCGCATCGCGCATTCCGTCCGCCGACAAAATATTAATTCCCGATTCGGCTAAAACGCGCCTGCCTTCTTCGACGTTTGTGCCTTCGAGACGCGCCACAATCGGAATCTGAACGCCGAGATTTTTCGCCGCTTCGACCACGCCGCGGGCGACCATATCGCAGCGGACGATGCCGCCGAAGATGTTTATCAAAACGGCTTCGACGTGCGGATCAGCCAAAAGAATTCGGAATGCGTTTTGCACACGCTCCTGCGACGCGCCGCCGCCGACATCCAGAAAATTCGCCGGTTCGCCGCCCGCAAGCTTGATGATGTCCATCGTCGCCATCGCCAGACCCGCACCGTTGACCATACAGCCGATGTTTCCGTCGAGCTTGATGTAGTTCAGATCGAACTTCGAGGCTTCGATTTCCAGCGGTTCTTCCTCGTTCAAATCGCGCAGTTCCGCGTAATTTTTATGACGGAACATCGCGTTGTCGTCAAAATTAACCTTCGCGTCGAGCGCGATCAGGCGATTGTCTTTGGTTAAGAGAAACGGGTTGATCTCGAGGATCGAAGCGTCCATTTTCTCGTAAGCCTCGTAAAGCGAAATCATAAATTTCGCTGCTTGATTCACGAGTTCGCTTGGAAGTCCGAGACCGAAAGCGAGTTTCCGCGCCTGAAACGGGCGAAAACCAACCGAAGGATCAATTTTTTCTTTCAAAATCTTTTCCGGCGTTTCTTCCGCCACTTTTTCGATATCCATTCCGCCCGCCGCCGAAGCCATAAACACATTTTTTCCAGCCTCGCGGTCAAGCGTGATGCCGAGATAAAATTCCTTGTCAATGGGCAAGCCTTCTTCGATGAGCAGAGTTTTAACCTCGCGCCCTTCCGGTCCGGTCTGATGCGTTACGAGATTCATCCCGAGCATATTTTCAGCGATTTCTCTCGCTTCTTCCGGCGATTTAGCAAGTTTCACGCCGCCGCCTTTGCCGCGTCCGCCCGCGTGAATCTGCGCTTTGACGACTACCACGTCGGTTCCGAGTTCACGCGCCGCCTGTTCGGCTTCCTCCGGCGTGCGGGCGACGATCCCGCGCGGCACGGGAACACCATATTGTTTAAGAAGTTCCTTTCCTTGATATTCGTGTATTTTCATTAATTTATAAACCCTTTGTTGATTTGGAAAATACAAAAATTTTAGCTTTTGGACAAACAAAAAGCAAAGACGACGCGAAATCGCCTTTGCTTAAAGTTTGGAATTAAGTTTAGATACGGGTCAGAACCGCCTGCGTAAGCGGGCGGGTTTCTTCGTTAAGAATTACCCGCCCGCTTACGCAGGCGGTTCTGACTTATTCATTTACATCTTGACCTGAATCTTTTGAAGCTTCCAATCGCCGCCGTCCTGCGCGTATTCATACTCGAAATTGACCGTGTAACGACCTGACGGCATTGTGCCGTCAGCTACCAGAACCTTTTTGCCCAATTTGGTTTGAATATTAGGCGGCGGTGAAAATTTCGGTTCGCCCGCATCCCTTAAAATCGGAACCACGACATCCTTTTTATCAATAAACGTCGTGAAAACTTTTTCCATCTGGTCGGCAGAAAACTCCTTTTGAAATGCGCTGGAAGTAGTAGCCATAAAACTTGAAAAGTCTTCAGCTTCTATCGCGTCGGCAAAATCGCGTGTCGTTTCTTTAACTAAAGATTTGATTTCCGTATCCGAAGGCATTTCGCCGCTGTCGGTTTTTTCCGAAGAATTTTTATCGTCCGAAAATCTATCCTTGTTGTCTGAATCGGTTTTGTCCGCAACGGTCGAACCGCCTTGCTTTCGATAGGTGACGCCGTTCAATTTCATTTGATTGCCTTTTGGCGGCTCGTCAATCTTCAACGTTTCACCGATTCCGATAAACGTAATACTTAACTGACCGTCTTTGACTTCTACCGAACCGTTGGTAACTTCTTTTCCACCTTTTTTAAAATCGCCCGAAGCATCGCTACGAATCGTCAGCGTCGAACCGTCGTCGCCCGTCCAAGCGCCGACATATTCCGGCGGAACCGTGCCCGAGCCGCCGCCGCACGTGCAGCCGAGGGCGATCAAAGCGATAATGGCTAGAGCAAAAAGCCCGCTGGCTTTTGTGTTTTTTCCAAAAACTATCTCATTAATCAGTCTTTTCATATTCCTCTTCCTTATTTCAAAAATTAAACTGCAAAACTTCTAATTTTTTCGCCAGGGCTCGAGCAGTTGGCTCCAGCTATCCGCGGTGCGCTGATATTCGTTTGGACACCGAACGGCGCGGGCTTCAGGGAGAAGACCTTTCGTAACGATTCCGGCGTATTTGTTCGGGTTCGAGCCGTAAACCATACAGAGCGAATTATAAAAACGCTGTTCCTGCAAAAGATGCTCGTCTGCCATCTCGCTGCCCGAAGGTCTCTGCGTGTTGTTCTGCGATTCGAGGCGGAAGAAATCAGCCGCCGCCAGAATCGCGTTTACTCCTTCGTCGCCCAATTCATTCAAACAAACAAACGACGAACATCGGTCGGCGGCGTCTTCTTCATTCGCCGTAACCGGAAGTTTATAAGCGTCAATCAAAGCGTGACCGATTTCGTGGAGGAAGAAAAACCGCGTCGCGTCAAACATTCCGTCGTAAGCTTCCTGATCGCTTGCGCCGGCGTTGCGGAATAAAGTGTAGAAATATTCCATAAACTCGTAGCACATCGTGATAGATTTATCCTGCGGGTTGTAAAAAGCATTAATTACGCCGCAATTTGTCGTTCGCATCGTGATGTCGTGAGGAAGAATCAAAGCGCGGTTTAGCTGGTCAGCCGCTTTTTCCAAAAGCTTTTCATCTTTGATCTGCCGGTCAATTTCCTCATAGCGCGAATCGTTTATGCGGACGTGCTCGACCAGAAAATCGCCTTTGTCTTCTTTTCTATTTTTGTCTTTTTCAACAATTTTCGTCGGAATATCAGTTGGAGCTTCCGTTTTTGGCGGAGTTTCGTTTGGAGTTGGCTTCATATCCAAACTAGAATCGCGGTCGCCGCGGCAGACACAAGCCGTAATGACGATTAAAACTCCAAAGATTAACGCCAAATTAAATAGATTTCGGCTCAAGCTGCCGGAAGAAAATTTCTGATTCATATTTCTTAAAAGGATAAACGAGAACTTCATTTCGAGTTAGACAAAATTCTAACATTATTTTAATGTTTGTCGAGAAAAATCAGGGTCTTTTGCCTTATTTTTCAAAAAATTTAAGAAACTGCTTGAAGTTTTCAAAAAAAATTACCATAATCAAACGAACGGTTTTACAAACACTAAACGTGGAGAAATGAATGAACGGGTCGGCTGGAATGGAAAAATTCTCGCATCTGGAAGACAAAATTTACTTAACCATCGAATTTGCCAAGAAGATGCGTGAGGAAAACGAAAAACTCGAGCGCGAAATGACTTCTTTGAGACACGAGGTCAGCAATCTTTTGGCGGAGAAATCGCGCCTCGAAGAAAAGGTGGAAACTTTGATGAGCGAGCGCGACGCGATTCAGCTAAAAATCGAGGCGATGCTCGACGCCATCACCGTCATCGAGCCGGAAGTCAGCGAAGTTCTGCAAAGATAACTCAAGATGCCTGTGAACAAAGAAAAATCTAACGATATGGAGCAGTCTATCCGAGTTGAGATTTATAACCAGACTTACAATATCCGTTCCGACGGCGACAATGAATACATTAT
>DATHTS010000772.1:0-2973 GCA_035462935.1 Pyrinomonadaceae bacterium | reverse complement strand
CGGAATTAACTTGAACATCGTCAATTAAGGGTTCATCATCCACGGTTATATCAACTTTAAATTTATTCCCATTTGGTAAAGTTTTGGGTACCGTCGGTTTGACTCCGCCTTTCAAAATAGAATCGGTAACCGTCGCATCAGGTGTAAATTTGCTGCTTCGAATCTTCTCAACTTCCTGCTGTAATATAGCCAATGCCTGCGAACGAGAGTTATTGCCCGCATTGTATGTGATGGCATATGTGAAAGAAACAAAGATGCCTAATAAAGCAACCAGTAAAATTGCCATTGCGGCAACAACTTCAACAAGCGAAAAACCATCTTCTTTATTTTTCGCAGAAGATGATTGATGTTCGTAGGTTTCGTGATTTGTTATTATCTTGGATTCTTTCATACTATCTCTAATTCTTGAGTCTTTACATTGTCTCGAAATTCTTTGGATAAGTTTGATTATTGAGTTAATTTTTAGTTGACTTTTATTAGAGGATTATGTACCGAACTCGTGTCGGTTGTTACTGTCGGTTGTTGTGCGACACTTAGCGTTTGCACGCCCGGCAGCATCGCTACTGTTCCGCTTGGAGAAATAGAAATCGTGCTTGCATTCGTTGAATTCGCTGTCGAGATTGTGCAGTTTTGACAGAGAGTGAAGGAACCTATTGAAGACGTTGCGGAAACACTGTTGGTAACTGTAATTTTCCCACGGCGATCAAAGCTAATAGTTATCGGGAAAGCTAAGTTATTTCCAACGAATTTAACGTTGCTGTTAGCCAAATTGATGATTCTTTTGTCCGTTGAATCAATAACTCCATTTTGATTTAAATCAAGAAAAGCTTCATACGATGTTGCGTTTTTGATGACAATACGAGATTGATCGTCAATATTTGAACTGGAAGGTCGTCTTTTTACTGAATCGAATCGCGCTCTTTCCAGATAAACCTTGAATTCGCGGGCAAGATTTTGTCGGGTAAAGTGTTCTTTCGAGCGTCCTGATTGATAAACAGCAGCCGTAATAATAATCATCACAACAACTAATACAATTATTAGTTCTATTACAGATTTACCGCTCTGAGAATTAAATTCTTTCATTTTCGCTTTACCTCGAACAGGAGCAATTTTTGGTCTGATTTTTTAAGGGTTGAAGAAATTATCCATTAAAAGGTTCAACAAATTCATTTAAATAATGTCAATTATTGTTTGCGTTTGTTAAACAGCTAATTAAAATAAAATCGGATTCCCGATGCATTTCCAGAAATCCGATAAAAAAATTCTAAACTTTAGTCAAAACATTTTTCCGGCACATTTTCCAGAGTGTTTTTAATAAGCATATCTACCACCGGAACGAAATCATGATTGTTTTCTTCATAAACGCGCAGTTGCTCATCGGCTGACGTGCCGCGCTCTAAAATCGTGTGGATATGCTCGATTTCCTTGCGTGATCCCAAATCATCGAGAACGTCATCAACAAATTCCAGCAGTTCGCGGATTAAATCCTTAACGGGAACTTCCTTTTGCTTGCCTAGATCGAGCAATTTTCCGTCCAGACCGTAGCGAACCGCCCGCCATTTGTTTTCCTGAATAAGGCGGCGGTGATAAAGCCGGAAGCCGAGATTTTTTTCGATTAAAGAATATAGCTTGACGACAATCGCCTGGAAAAGCGCGGCGACGGCAATCGTGTCGTCAACGCGAGTCGGGATGTCGCAAATGCGGAATTCGAGCGTGGGAAAAAGCGGATGCGGGCGAATGTCCCACCAAATTTTCGTCGCGTCCTGCATACAATTCATCTTGATGAGCAAATCAACATAGCTTTGAAATTGCTGATGAGATTCAAAATGATCGGGAATATCGGTGCGCGGGAATTTTTTAAAAACTTCCGAGCGGTAACTTTTCAAGCCGGTATTGAATCCCAACCAAAACGGCGAACTGGTTGTCATTGCCAGAACGTGCGGCAGAAAATATCGCGCCGCGTTCATAACATTGATTCGCCGATCTAAATCCTGTACGGCGACGTGAACATGAACACCGAAAATCAGCAGCGAACGCGCGACCATCTGCAATTCCTGAACAAGGAGTTTGTAACGGTCGTGTTCATAGATCGTCTGTTCCGACCATTTTGAAAAGGATGCGTCGAAGCTGCAACGATTTCCATACCTTTTTTGCGAGCGAGCGAAGAAATAATGCAGCGCAATTTGGTGATGTCTTCACGGGCTTCCTGAATATTGGCGCAGACGCCCGTCCCGACTTCAATCATAGATTGAATCATTTCCGGCTTAATTTTTTCGCCTAAAATCAGTTTGCCTTCATCCAGAATTTCCGAAACATGGGATTTCAACTCGCGTGTCTGCGGGTCAACAATCTGAAATTCTTCTTCGATTCCGAGTGTAAATGTATCAAACATAATTTAGTTTTTTGTCCTTTGTAGTTAGTCCTTTGTTCTTAGCTGTTCGCCCTTTCAAATGAAAAATTTCTATTCTTTATATTCTACCAGCAAATTACAAAGCGGCTAAGAACAAATAATGGGAAAACACTTTATTCCAGCTCCAATTCTTGCTTTAAAAGATTTTCATCCTCTTCGGAAAGATTCTGAAACCGCACGCCCACGCCTTGCCCGACATCGGTGTAAGCTACAACGCCGTTCAGAACGACTTCTCTTCCGCCGAGCGTCAAACGCATTTGGATAGGCGTTCCCTGCTCAAATTCGGCTGTCGTCGCCATATAAAGCCCGCCGATGCCGATGTCGCGCGTATTGGCGATACCGGTTGCGTCGCCGTCTTCAAAATTCACGTTCACGATTAATTTTTTACGGTCTGACCGCCGCCTTTCCGAAGGCGCGAGTGCTTCATTTGGTTCTTTCGGTAGCATTTTTCCTCTCTTTGAATGGATTTGCGAAAACTTCTCCGAATTATTGTAAACGATTTTTACCGATTAACGGGAATTTTTTAAAGCTATGCCCTCAAAATACACTAACTTGATCAAAAA
>DATHTS010000771.1:0-1879 GCA_035462935.1 Pyrinomonadaceae bacterium | reverse complement strand
GGTGGCGCATTTCGGCAAAAGATTTGTTTGCTTTTTCCTGCTGCCAGGTGATTTCGATTTTACCGTTTTTGATTAGCTGCGGAACGCCATTGGTAATATCTTCGGCTTTTGAAAAGAATGCTTGTTTTGAAGGTTCGAGCGATTTGATTTCAAAAATAAGTCTTAAAATATTTTCAAATTCTTCCGGTTTTGAAGAACTCTTGCCTGCGAAATAAAGAATGTTGTTGGATTTTTTAAGAGCGTCTTTTCCGATGGAAATAACATAACCATCCGGAGGAATTAACGAACTTCCTTTTACTCTCGATACTTCCGATTTATGGCATCTCCCTCCAACACCCTCCGCAGAACAATTGCTCAGAATTATCTCCGTTCCGCTCGGATCTGTCAGCGTCGTGCGATTAAAATCAGATGTGTATAAAATGATTTCGTCAGGCTTCCTTTCACGATTAATTCCCGAAAACGCAAATTCGCTGTCAACTCCGAATCCGACAATGCTATATGCCTTTAAATGTCCGAAAGCAACTTCCGTTTTATCTTTCCCATTGATAATTCCAATTACTGCGCGATTATTAAGACTCTCGCTCAAAACCTTCCCGTCAATCTTTAAAACGCCAGCCGCGTCGCCCGCGAAAATGCTTCTGTCCAACCGGAAAAACCCCGCGTTAATCGCCGCCATCGCGCCGTGCCGCGCGGCAATCGAGGAAGTTGTCTCCAAGCCAATCGCCGCGTCCATCGCGTGAACGACATCGAGCCGAACTTTTGATAAATCCAGCCGAAGGAGATTTATTCTGACGGGCTCTTCTTTTGTGCCGCCGGTCATTTCGGCATATTCGATGCCGTTTTGAATCGTCCTGAATTCCTGCGCGGAAATCGGGAAACAGAAGAAAATTAGCCACAGATGAACACAGATAAACGCAGATGCTTTTCTCATAGATTTTCCTTTGCGGCTTTGCGCCTTGGCGGGAAATTTTTCTTAATCTAATGATAGCAAAACCGAGAGACTTTTTAATCTAATGTTTTTAATACGATAACTTTTTATTTTTCAGAGAACATATGTCTTAACTTGACTCTTTTAGAAAACTCGCTTTCACTATCTTTATGCGTATCGCTTCGCTTTTGCCTTCTTCGACGGAAATCGTCTGCGCTTTGGGATTGGAGGAAAATCTGGTCGGAATAACGCACGAATGCGATTATCCGTCGCAAATTACAAAACTTCCGCATTTAACGGCAAGCCGAATCTCACACGAAACAATGACGAGCGCGGAGATTGATCACGCCGTTCGCTCGCAGCTTGACGGGCACGGTTCGATTTACGATTTGGATACGAATTTATTGGCGGAACTGAAACCGGATTTGATTTTGACGCAGGAGCTTTGCGAGGTCTGCGCGGTCAGCTATGAATTTGTCAAGCGGGCGGCGAAAATGTATGTTGCCGATGCGAAAGTCGTCTCCTTAGAGCCGAACACGATGGCGGATATTTTCGAGAATATCAAAACCGTCAGCGAATTGTGCGGGGTGGCGGAAAAAGCCGTCGAAGTCGTGGGAAATCTGCAAAATCGTTTGGACAAAATCCGCGAAAAAACGGAAAATCTCCAAAAGCGCCCGCGCGTTTTTATGCTCGAATGGCTTGAGCCGCCTTTCGCGCCGGGACATTGGGTGCCGGAACAGGTGGAAATCGCGGGCGGAGATTGTCTTTTGGGCGAGGCGGGGAAAAAGTCGGTAACTACAACTTACGAGCGCGTTTTTGAATCAAAGCCGGAGATTCTGGTTTTGATTCCGTGCGGTTATTACGCCGAAGACATCATTCGACAGCTTGGAAGCACGCGCTTTCCGGCTGCTTGGCGCGGAATGCCCGCCGTTAAAAATAAACAGGTCTGGG
>DATHTS010000770.1:0-5399 GCA_035462935.1 Pyrinomonadaceae bacterium | reverse complement strand
GAGCGCAAACAGAGCCATTTCCAGATGCAAAACAGGCGGTGTGGTAATGCAGATCAAATCAACGTCTTTTCTTTCGACGGTTTCGCGCCAATTGTCCGTAAAATGTGTGATGCCGAATTCACGCGCCGTTCTTTCCGCATTGGCAAGACTGCCGCTCGCCACCGAAACAATTTCCGCGTCGGAAATGCTTTGAAAAGCGGGAATTTGCGTTGACCGCGCAAAACCCGTCCCGATAATCCCAATCCTGACTTTTTCCTTCATTTCTAAATTTAATCACGAAAAACCACCGGAAAACAAAAAAGCGCGAGGGCTGCTTTCCTCGCGCTTTCACTCAAATATAAATTTTTTAAATTCCGAATTGTAAATCCAAACTTAACTTTGGTCGGTTTTCAGTTGGAGAATCTTGCCTTTGGCTTTTCCGCCGAGCCGCAGAAATTCTTCATACGCCTCGCGGTTTTCCGTCGTTATATTGGAAATGCTCGCGCCGATTAAAAACTGCGCTCCCGAAGAATGAATATCGTCGTTATGCTCGTATCTTCGCCCGACGACCTGCATCTTCACTCTTCCGTTCGGCAAATCGAGTTCGACAAAAAGCGTTCGATCTTCGCCAACCAGATAATATTCCTTTATGCGGATTGCCGAAACGAGAAAACCGATTCCGGTTTTGCTCATATCCACGGTTTCGCCTCTTATAGTCAGCTTCTCCGCCGGCATATTCAATCTGCCTGTATGCTTGTCCGATTCTATGGAAACGCTAATCGGGACACTAAATTCTCGGCGTGGCGCTACAACACGCTTTGACACGGATTTATTCAATCTCGAAACCAGTTCTCTAATCATTTTATTGGGTTTCCGAAAAACCAGATTTTGTTTTGGGGACAAAACAATTTATATCGTTTTTTTCAAAAGATTTCAACAACAAATTGCATAAAGTTATGAATTTATTCATTTTTTAGGGATTTTCCCTGATTATCCGCGCTTTTCAGGGCGGGTTTTTTGTCGCCGGCAACTTCGAAAAGAAACGAAAGTTTGCCGGTTTTCCCGTAAACGGCGGGTTCAGCCGTTACGGAATATTTCTTTTTATCGGGGGAAAGGAGGATGCTGTAATTATAGCCGGTCGAAGCTGAAGTTTGCGCGTCGGCAGGCAAAAAGCCGCTTTCAATCAGGGCTTTCATCTCGCCGTAAAGACCGCCGTTTTGCACGGCATAAACCATCTGCGCTTTGGCAATTCGTTCAATCATCGCCTTGGCTTCGGAATGATGAACCTGAATTTTAAGATTAAAGAAGTAATTTTTTCCTTCTTTTTTTATAGCCGCTTCGGTCGTTTCGTCTGCAAGCAAAATCTTCCACGCGCCGTTTTCGCGTTTTAGTTTAAATTCCTTGAGTTCTATTTTGCCGGTATCGTCGTTAGGGAATTTAGCGGTGACGGTCGCCGAATCGCCGCTGGTGATCTCACCGTTAATCGGGATTTCAGCCGGGACGTTCCGCGCCAGATTTGCGAAATCAACCTGCAAATCCTGCATTTCGGAATCGGTCAAACCCTCGATTGCCGGGCGCAGATTGGTTAAAAAGATTGCTTCGCGGAAACGCTTCTCGCGCAGATTTTTATAGAAAACGCGAACTGTATCGGCGGGAGAATTTGAGGTGATTGTTATTTTGCTTTGCGACGGAGAGTTTTTCTTTTCGGCTGCGGTCGTTTGAACGGAGGATTGACCATTTTGCCTTTCGGTCTTCGCCGCCTCAACCGCGCAGCCGCTGATAAAAAAAGCGCAAAAAAGGAAAAATTGCAGACGGAACAAGACTTGGAAAGATTTTTTGGACATCAAAATTCTCCGGGAAATTTAATTTTGCAAAGAAGATTTTTGCGGGCGGCGCAAAAGAAGAAAACGCGCCGGAATTTGATTATAGCGCGTTTGGTTTATAAAAGTAAAACGATTTTTAACAATAGGCAGAAAAGAATATCGGGGTATTTTTGAAAGCCGATTTTATAGGATTCTAACTATCAATTATCAACTATCAACTATCAACTAAATTGCAGTAAATAAACAATTAATAATCTGAAAACAATTGATAATTGACAGTTGATAGGGAGAAGTTTTTCTCCTTAATATTAAAAGTTTTCCGAATTTATTGGATTGTTGAAACGACCGGAACATCGCCGAATTTTTCCGGCAGGACAGGTATTTGGTTTCCGCTGAGGAAAATTTTAATATCTTCAAACGACATCGGTCTGGCAAAGAAATAGCCCTGCGCTCCCTCGCAGTTGAGCTTTTTGAGATGTTCGAGCTGGGCTTCATTTTCCACGCCTTCGGCAATCACTTTCATTCCCAAACTCCGCGCCAGCATTATAATTGTGTGAACGACCTCAAAATTATTTCCCTCGCCTTCGAGCGGGCTGATAAACGAGCGGTCAATTTTTAAGGTGGAAATCGGAAGTTGCGTTAGGTAGCTCAAGTTCGAGTAGCCGGTTCCGAAATCGTCAATGTTTATCTCGATGCCGAGTTCGCGCAATTGCTGAAGCATCTGTATCGCGTTATTTTTATGTTCAAAAAAGACGGATTCGGTAATTTCGAGTTTTAGAAGGTGCGGCGGGAATTTGTTTTCGTCGAGAATCCGCTTGATTTTTCTTACCAGATTGGGTTGAGCAAACTGCTTGCAGGAAAGATTAATGCTCAGAATATACGGCGATTTCGCGGTTAAGCTTTCATTGAGCAAAGCTATCTGCCGGCAAGCCTTTTGCAGAACCTGCTCGCCGAGCGCGTCAATCAGCCCGACTTCTTCCGCCAGTGGAATAAATTTGCTCGGCGGAATCGCTCCCAAAGTTTCATGCTCCCAGCGCGTTAAGGCTTCAAAACCTTGGATTTCTCCGTTGGTTAATGAATAAATCGGCTGGTAGAAAACCATCAAACTTTCCTTTTCAATCGCCCGCCGCAAATCGGTTTCCAATTGCAAGGTTTCCTTGACGGCTTTGTGCATTCTTTCATCGAAAACTTCGTGCCGCGCGCGTCCTTCGCGTTTTGCCTGATACATTGCCGTGTCCGCGTCGCGCATCATATCTTCGGGCATTTTGTGTTTTTCCGCGGCGTGCAGAATACCGATGCTCGCCGAACTGTAAACTTCGTGACCGCTTAAATTAAACGCGGCGGAAAGGCGCTCCTGAATGCGTTCGGCAATTTTTACAACTTCTTCAGACTGGTGTTTACCCTCGACAAGAATCGTAAATTCATCGCCGCCAAGCCGCGCCACCAAATCCGACGGGCGCATACAATCCCGCAGGCGTTCGGCGATGCCGACCAAAAGCTCGTCGCCGACCAGATGTCCCAGGCTGTCGTTGACGACTTTGAAGCGGTCGAGATCAATAAACAAAACGCTGACTTTATGGTTAGGATTACTTTGAATTTTAAGCAGCGCCTGTTCGAGTTTGTTCATAAAACAAGCCCGGTTCGGCAGATTTGTTAAAGCATCGTGCGTCGCGTCGCGCTGGAGTTTCTCCTCGGCGAATTTTTTGTCCGTGATGTTGTTTATCTGAAAAATCAGATTCGGGCGATCCGCAGTCAAATCGCTGGCGGCGGAAACGCTCCATAAAGTCCAGATTATTTTTCCCGATTTATGCAGGTAGCGCTGCTCTATCTGGCAATTCCTAATCGTGCCGGAAAGCAGTTCGTGAATTTTGATCAGCGCCGTGCCTAAATCTTCTGTATAAATCATTGATTGAAAATCGGTGGCGAGAAACTCGATTTCCTCGAAGCCCAGAATTTCACACAAAGCGCGGTTGACCTTGAGCCATTTTCCTTCCGCCGAAACCAGCGCGATACCGATTGGCGCGTAATTAAACGCGCTTCGAAAACGCTCTTCCGAGTCGCGCAAAGCCGCCGATTGTTTTTCCAGAGCGTCCGCGTATTCTTCCGCCTGTTCAGCCTGCGCGTTCGCCATTTCCACATTTTGCAGATAAATCTTGTATGTCTGATAAAGCAGAAAAACAACGGGAAATGTGCCCAGAATCACGCTGAAACCGATGAGATGCGTTAAATAAAACAAAATGCCCGCGCTCGCCGCGCCGATAAAATAGGTGAAAAACGTCCAGAGATATTTGGTTTTCCATGTTTCCCACAACGGTTTTTCATTTTTTAGCGAAACGGCGAAGGAAGTAATAGCGGTGTTGGCGATAAACTGCACAAAAGCCAACGTTAGTAATGAAATAATAAATTCGTTCAGAAGCGGATTTTGCGGTTGAAATTGGCTGAAGGAATTTGGTCTGAGAATGTTAAGCGAGGCGACCACAATTGTGGTTGAAAGAGCCAAAGTCGCTGCGTTAAAAAATATGGTTGTCTTTTTATTGCAAAATCGCCAGGATGAAGCGAAAGCTTCGACCGCCGCCAAAACAACCGCGGTTTCTCCGCCATACAACAGCATAGCGAGAAAGATAAAAGTATCTGAAACGGAAATATACGATTTGAAACGCGGAATCTGAATCGTAATGCGAGAACCAAACCCGATTGTGAAGGTGGCGAGAATTAAAAAATGAAAATCGAGATTTTTAAAGGGAAAGTTAAACAGAGCGAGTGCGAAGCAGGCTAGCCCTCCGGCGCTAATAATCAGCATATAACGCCTTGTCAGTTTTTGCGTATCCATAAATAATCGGCGGGTAGTTTTTTGAAGGATTAAATTTCCGAGGGAGCGGACGGGTTTAACTTCTTACGATTTTAATTAAAAAAGCTTCCGTTAAGAGATTGGAAAAAGAAAACTGAGAAAGACTTGCGGGAAAAAGCCTTTTTAATTATAAGGAGCGTGGATAGCTTTGTCTATATTTTTTTTTAGATTAAAAAAACTAACAAATGTTGAAAATAAAAAAGGAAAGCTTTTCGGCTTTCCTTTTTATTACACAGAAGTAAAGATTTTACTTTTTCAATTTTTTCTCGTTTGATTGAAGCGATGGTTCAGAAGTTTTATTGTTTATCTCCATTTCGGCTAAACGCTTTTCGATGTATTCGCGTCCAACACCGACAAGTTTTAGATGTTTCAAACCTTTTTCAGTTTCAGAAACCGTATTCTTTGAATTCGTCGCGTTCTTCTTCATAATCTTTTCGCTCATTAGCGTCGAAAAAAGAAAACTTCCGCTGCTTCTTCAAGAGTGATTTTGTGAATTGCAAGGTTTTCTTCGGCTTTTGAACTTTGCCATTCAAAAAAATCGCCGAAGAAAACCAATTCATCATTCTCTTTCCTTAAATTCCGAGAACGTCAATGAGTTCCTGAACCGCACCCGCCGATTTTTGAAGCGCGGCGCGTTCTTCGTTGGTTAAAGAGATCTCGATAATCTGCTCGACGCCGTTTTTGCCTAATTTTACCGGCACGCCAACAAACAAGTTGTTGATGCCGTATTCGCCTTCGAGATAGACGGC
>DATHTS010000769.1:0-4899 GCA_035462935.1 Pyrinomonadaceae bacterium | reverse complement strand
ATGCGCGACGATTTTATCGAGCAAACCGCGCAGATTAGAGCGAAGTTAGCGCAAATCCGCAGCCTCGACGAAAAGATGAACGATTTGCGCGGGAAATATCTTAAAAACAAAGAGCAGCTAAAAGAAGTCGAAACTAAAACCGAGACGGCGAAAAACTACGAAACTCTGCAAAAGCGCGATTCGGAATTGACGCGCGACATCACGCGCTTTCGCGCAAAGCTCGAACACGACGAGCAGTTTCAATCTGAAGTAAAAAACGGCTTGTGTCCGGTTCTCTCGCAAAAATGTCTGAATTTAAAGCCGAACGAAACGCTGGAAAATTTTCTGAAAAATCAGATTGTCGAATTGAAAACGCAAATCGAAACGCTCGAAACGGAACAAAAATCCACCGCCGAAGCGCTCAAAATTGCCCGCGAAGCGGAGAAATCGGTCGGGCTGCTTGAAACTCTCAAAAGCCGCGAAACCGAAATCGCCGAAGAAGGCAAAAGTTACCGCGCGGAAAAGGAAAGTTTGCTCAAAGACACTGTTGATCAGCCGAAAATTCAAAGCGATCTGGCGGAAGCGGAAGCGAAATTAAAGGCTCTGGGAAATCCGAAAGCGAGAATTCAGATGCTCGAAGTTGAAACAAAGCGCGAAATTCCGATTCGGGAACAGCTTTCGGAAATCGAGAAAAATCTCGAACGGCTCGAAAGCGACAAACGCATCAAGACGGAACAGTTGGAAAGTTACAAGGATTTGGATTCAAATTGGAAACTATATTCCGATTCCCGCGACCGGACAGCAGACGCACACCGCGAATATCTGGTAAATGAAAATTTAGCCAAAGGCTTGCCGGACAAGGAAAAAGAGTTTAACAAATCCGCTGATGAGCTGAAATTTTTGACCGAAAACCTCGCCAAAGCAGAAAGTGATTTTCAGTCGGCGAGTAAAGATTATGACCGCGAGCGGCACACGGCGGAAAAGATCGCGCTTCTCGAAGCGGAAAAGCGTCTGGCGGAAGTGCGCGCGAATCTGGCAAACGCTCAAAAACGCGCGGATGAACTCGAAAATGAATTAAAGCGTCTGGCGCAGGTTCGGAAGGAAATGCAGGCGGAATTTCAGGAAAAAGAGCGTCTGGAAAAAATCGGCGAGGCGACCGCCTTTATCCGCGAAACTTTAAAGGAAGCCGCGCCGCTCGTCGCGCGAAACTACGTTTATCACGTCTCGCTCGAAGCCAATCAGATGTTCCGCGAAATCAGCGGAAACGCCGAACGCACGCTGAAATGGACGGAAGATTACGGCATAACGCTGGAAGAAAACGGCTACGAGCGCCCGTTCATCAATCTTTCCGGCGGCGAGCAGATGGCGGCGGCTTTGAGCGTGAGATTAGCGCTTTTGAAACAGCTTTCCGACGTGCGCCTCGCGTTTTTCGACGAGCCCACGACGAATATGGACGCTGAACGCAGAGAAAGACTAGCCGAGCAGATTAGCCATATTACGGAGCGGCAAACCTTCGATCAGCTTTTTGTGATTTCGCACGATGATACGTTTGAAGGGTATGTGGATAATGTAGTTTCTGTTGGAGGAAACGGAAATGAGTAAATTTTTAAGAAACAAAACCTTTAGAGGCGGATTTACCTTAGGAATTATTCTGTTTTTATTGGCTCAAGTGATTAGTTTTTTTATTTATTTTATTTCCACGCTTAAACTTATTTTCAATACTCCTCCAAACATTAGCATTCATGGATTTTGGGATATAGGTTTTCCATTTTCGATGTATTACGGAATGTTTAGCTTTTTTCATGGCAAAGTTAATTTTGAAGGTTTAATAGGAAACATATTGGTTGCAACAGTTTTTAGTTTTATTCTCGGTTTAATTTTTAAATTTGTTTGGTTAAAAAGCGAATCGCAAAAATTGAAGTAAGATTAGATAAGGAACTAAAACATAATGAAGAATTTGATTAAACACAAAGTTTTTATTGCTGCGTTTTTGCTGACCTATTTTTTATTTTTCGCAATAACTCTCAACATTCCAAACTCGAGTAGCAATGGCAGCACTATCATCTTAGGCGTAACGGATTACGGTTTTCCGTTTATTTATTATTCGGCGCATTGTTTCGGTGGTTATTATTCATGGACAGGATTGCTTGGAAATATTTTATTTGCGGCGATCATTAGCTTTTTAAGCGGATTGATTTTTACGCGTTTTTGGTTAAAGTTTTCTTCACCTGAATTTCGGGCAGAATAGTATCTCTAAGTCTCGGTCGTTTAGAATTACGGCATTTTTATTATGAAAGAAGTAACAATCGTCTGCGACGGCTCAAGTCTCGGCAATGGCAAAGGGAACACGCGGGCGGCGGCGGTTGCGGTTTTGGGTTATAAGGGTTTTTGGCGCGGGTTTGCCGAATATCTGGGAAATGCGACCAATCAGCAGGCGGAAATCGCGGCGGCAGAAATCGGTTTAAAACAATTGACTGAGCCTTGCAAAGTGCGGCTTTTGAGCGATTCGCGTTATGTCGTCGAAACAATGACGGGAAATTTTCGCAAGAAAACGAATCTCGATTGGTGGGCAAAACTGGAAAAGGCGGCGCAGAAACACAAAATCAAATGGGAATGGACGAAAGGACACGCCGGACACGAGATTCAGGAAGTCGCCGACACAATGGCGCGGAAAATTGCCGGGCTTGGAAAGGTTGACGAAACGCTTTTGGAAGAAGCGGTGGCGGAAATCGGTGTGAAGGAAATTTGAGAAGGGGAGAAGAGGAGAAAGGGAGATGGGGAGATATAAGAATGTCTGAGTTTACGGACAAATTTTCCCTTTAAAACCAAAGACTGAAGACCTAAAAATGAACTTTGAAGAATATCAAAAAGCGGCGAGCGAGACGGCGAAGTATCCGCGGCGTTTGGAAAATCTCGAATATCCGACGCTGGGACTCGCGGGCGAAGCAGGCGAGGTGGCAAATATCGTCAAGAAAATTCAGCGCGATTTCGGCGGAGAATTAAACGAGGAGATTCGCCGGAAATTGAAGGATGAACTCGGTGACGTGCTTTGGTATATTTCGGCTTGTGCCGATGAACTCGGATTATCGCTGGAAGAAATCGCCGAGTTTAATGTTGAGAAGTTAGCGGAGCGTCATAAAAAATAAAACCGCAGATAAACGCAGATGAACACAGATTTTTGAAATTTGAGATTTGAAATTTAAAATTACAAATAAAATTATTCTATCTGCGTTTATCTGCGGTTAATTTTCAAATGCTTAAAGTTGGTCTTACAGGTTCAATCGCAGTAGGCAAATCTTTCGTTCTCGAAATTTTCCGCGAGCTCGGCTGTTTTGTTTTGGACGCCGATTTGACGGCGCGAGAAGTTGTTGCGCCGGAGACGAAAGGCTTGAAATTATTGGTTGAAAACTTCGGAGCGGAGATTCTTCAGCCCGATGGCGGGCTTGATCGCGCAAGGCTCGGAGCGATTGTTTTTGCGGACGAACGAAAACGGCAACTTCTCAATTCGATTGTGCATCCATTGGTTATCGAAGCTCAAAATAAATGGCTGGCGGAGCGCGAAAGGCAGAATCCGCGCGGGATAGCTGTCATTGACGCGGCTTTGATGATAGAATCTGGAAGTTACCAAAGATTTAATAAATTAATTGTCGTCTGGTGCGAGCCTGCGATACAATTGGAAAGGCTGATGCGGCGCAACGATTTGAGCGAAGCTGAGGCTCGAAAACGTATCGCATCTCAAATGCCGCAGGACGAAAAGAAACGTTATGCGGATTTTTTGATTAACACTTCCGCAGGTTTTGAAGATACCAGACGGCAAACAATTGAAGTTTTCGAGCGATTGAAACTTTTATCAGAGCAGACTTTATAAGAATAAAGATGAAACCGCAGAAGAGAAAAGCAGGCAGTAGCAGTTGGCAGTTGGCAGGAAGTTTGCCCGCCAACAAATTGACTGCCTACTGCTTCTGCCTACTGCTGCTGTTTCTTACTTCTTGCAACGAAATTCAAAAACCGAAAACCGAGCCTTTTTACGCGCAGACCACGCCGCCGCCGAAACAGGAGTTTCGCTGGAGCAACGGGAAGATGCCGAAATCCTTTGATCCGGCATTGGCAGCCGCGCCGCCCGAAACCGATATTATCCGCGCTGTTTTTGAAGGCTTAACCGAAACCGATACGAAAACTTTGCAGCCGACACCGGGCGTTGCGGAAAAATGGACGCATTCGGAAGATTTCAAAACGTGGACTTTTAATCTGCGAAAGGATGCGAAATGGTCAAACGGAAAAGCCGTTACCGCCGCAGATTTTGTGCGTTCGTGGAAACGTCTGGCGGAAATGGGCGACAAGGTTTCGCATTACAAGTTTTTGAGCAATATTGTCGGAATGCAAGTGTTGGAAAATGAAACCGCGCCTAAAGTTGAAAGCCAGGAGATTGATTTGATTTCCAAGCAGTCCGCAAATCAGACTTTCCAATTTTCCAGAAGTCAGCCAAACAGCAATACCGCTGTAAATGCCGCGCCGAAACTCAATTCCAATTCTGTTCAAACCGAAATAAAAACGGATGTAAAACCCGAAGAAAAACAAAAATCTAAAGAGAAAAAGGAAACAAAGTTCGGCGTTGAAGCAGTTGACGATTACACGCTGAAAGTTACGCTTATAAAACCTGACAAGGATTTTCCCGCGCTGGCTTCCAATCCGGTTTTGCGCCCCGTTTACGGCGACGGCAAAGAATTTGAAAACGGGAAATTAAACGCCGATGTAGTTACAAACGGCGCGTTTCGCATCTTTTCAGTCGGGCAGGATGGCGTAACGCTCGACCGCGCCGAGCATTACTGGAACAGGAAGGAAGTCGAGCTTGAAAGAGTTCGGTTTGTGCCGACGGAAAATGCGGAAAAGGCTTTGGAAGCGTATCGCGCCGGCGAAGTT
>DATHTS010000768.1:0-4221 GCA_035462935.1 Pyrinomonadaceae bacterium | reverse complement strand
TCGGCTCGGCAGTAATCGTTGCCGCGTCCTTTAATCCGGCAATCGTTTTTGTAACCGCCGCAGTTTGTAATCCGCTTTCGGGTATAACCTCGTCGGTGTTTGTTTCCGATTCGGCAATTGTTTTCTGCTTCTGAGTCTCGTCGTCTATTCGCCCGCTCGCTGACGAGTTTGTCCAGACAAATGCGAAGGTAAAAATGGAAGTGATCATCATAACCGCGATGATGCGATTGAAATTAAAGGATTTGTGTTTCATTTGGAGCTCCTAAAAAAATTACCTCTGCGAATTGTTGAGCAATGAAGAGGTATCGAATAAAAAAAAGGGGGAAAGGAACGTGAAAAGCATCACGCGGCTTTCCCGCCAAACTCTGCTAAAACCGGACAATCGTCGAGTTTTATTAAGTCGAAGGATGCGCTCGGATAACGCTCGCGGTAATACCGGCGCTGGGCTTCAAACCGCATTTTCTGAAAAGCCTGTTTCTGCTCGCCGTTCCACGGCACACGCGCCATTTCCTCGGCGCGTGTGGAAGCATAAGGCTCAACTAAAAAAGGCTTGTCCGAGATGGTAACCGGCGTTAAAATGGAAGATGTAAGCATCATACCTAGCTTATTTCCTTAAATAATCATTTTTGATTTAAATAGAACGTTTTGCAGGTTAGCGATAAACAGTGTATTTCCATTTTATTCAAATTGCAAGTATTTATTTGAAATATAGAAGTTTTTTCTAAAAAAATTTTGAGTCTTTGTTTGATAAAATGGCTTAATTATTAACAGGGACTTTTCTGTAATTCAGCAAAATCAAATCAATTTGGTTAAAACCAATTATTCTTCTTCAATTAAATCCATTGGAATCCGCGACGAAAACATTTTTTGGCTGAGAATCAATACCACCCAAATCAGAAGCGAAATACAAGAAACCGCCCAGCCGATATTGGCGATCAAGCTGTCTTCGAGAACAACGCCGAGCAGAATTGCCGGAAACCCGAAAAGAGCGATTTTCAGACAAGTCTTTTTCGAGCGATCCAGACTTTCAAGAAGATTAACGCGGCTGATTTCCATTTCCATATAATCTTCGTCGTCGTTGAGGCGCGTAAAATATTCTGTTTCCCCTTTTGTCCAGCGGCGTAACGATGGTGTTTCAGCCAAACGCGCGGCGGTGGCGAAATGATGAATTACGTGAGCGATTTTGCCTTCACGAAGAGCGATTTCCGCCAATCCTCTGACGGAACGGAAATTTTTCTCGGCTTTGTCAAACGCTTTTTGGAATGCCTGTTTCGCCCGTCGCCAGTCTCCGTATTGAAAATGGGCTTCGCCCAAACGCGCCAGCAAATCTTCATCGCCGTCGGCGCGTTTTTCCGCCAAACGAAGCGCGGCAAAGGCTTTCTTTTGCATTTTCGCGTCGCGCTCGGAACTGGCAAAAGAATGCAGACAGCGGGCGAATTCAAAAATCAGCCAACCGTCTCGCGGATTTAAAACCAAAGCGCGCCGGAAAACTTCGAGAGCCTGCAAAAGATAGCCCGCAAGCCTTAGCTCATTGGCAAGCGTCCGCAAATCATCGGCTTTTTCTATTTCATTCTCGCCGATTTCCATGTTTTTGCGGCTTGCTTTCGGATTTTTATTCAAACAATCTTCCAAAACATCCGCCGAAGGAATGTGGGCGAATTCGGCTTTCATTAAGGTTTCCTTCGGGTCTTTGAAATAGTCGCGCAGTTCGATGGAACGATTGTCGAGAACACTTTCTTTCAAACGCGGAAAAATCTGATGAATCATCCGCCGATAATCCTCGCCGCCCGATGCGATTGCGAGACGGACGCCTTTTCCTTGCAGCGATGTACGATAGCGGTAAAAAACATTTCCGCCGCGTTTTAAGGCGCGGAGAGCCTGAGTTTCGACCTGTTCGATGTCGGAAAGTTTCAGGTGAAAGCGGGAATTATTGAGTCTCGCCCAAAAGCGCGGAAGCAATCCGGTGCGGGAAAGGCGTTTGCCGTCAAACTTGATGCGGTCGTTCCAAGCCAGAAACGGGAGTAAAACCGAAGCCGAAACGAGCAAAAAAAGCGCCGCCCAATCTTGTTCTAGATAAATTAAAAAGCCGGAATAAAAGGTCGCCAGAAACAAAGCGATAAAATAGCTGTTCGGCGAAACGCGAATGGAAATGGTTTTTTCTAAAAATGCGGCGGAATCCGCCGAAATCTCGCTTGTCTTTGCGTGAGCCGGATTATTCATTAGTTACTCTTAAGAAATAACTAATTCGGCGGGAAATTTCAAATTTTTATTGATCGGTCCTCGGTCTTAGGTTTTTGGTCTTCGGTATTTTCTCAGCGCAATTGCCGTGAACAGCAGTCTTCTAAGAAAACCAAAATCTCTTTAAAAACATACAAAGACCTAAGACCAAAAACCAAAAACCGAAATACTTACATTCCAAACGGCAAACCCGGTTCGGGCGCTGTTTCGGGAAGTTCTTTTGCCCGTTCGGGATTTAATTCCTGGAGTTTTTCTTTCGCTTCCCGCGCGGTTTGATTTATCGGAACCGCGTTGCCTTCCAGGTCTTTGGCTTCGGCGGCGGCTTTGGCGATGTTGAAATAAAGGTCGGCGGCTTCAGCCGTTTTGCCTTGTTTCTCGTAAATTCTCGCCAGTTCGAAATTAATCGTTTCTTTAGCTACAACCGGTTTATCCATTCCGGCAAGTTCCTGATAAAGCGCGGCGGCTTGATCAAGCTGCCCTTCGTCGGTTTTTGCCTGCGCGAGAGAAAATTTGGAAAGCGCGCCGACTTCCCCGCTCAATTGCGATAATGCTTCGAGCTCCTGAACCGCCTCCGCTCTTTTTATTCTCAGTTTATTGACGGCGATAAAATATTTCGCTTTTTCTTCATACGGGCTGCCGTATTTGTCCACAACTTCCTGAAACTGCGCAATCGCGGCTTGGGCGCGTGCTTCTTCGGTTGGGAAACTTTTTACCGTCGCTCCCGGCGGTTGGGTCGCAGCGACCACTGCCTGCGAGGTTTGAATCGCTCTGCCGAGCGCGGCTTGCGCGGCGGCGTTTGAACGGCGATTCCAGGCGTAATAAATACCGATTAAAGCAATAATCACGGCGAGAGCCGCGACTGCGTAAAGGATCGTGCGCCCTTTTCCTTCAAATCTTTTCCCGAAATCTTCGATCTTAGCGCTGGCGCCTTCTTGAAAACTGTCTCGATAAACCGTTTTCTTTTTCGGGTCGTTGACGGGAAGCTCGGGTTCTTGAATTTTTCGTTTCTTTCTAGCCATTTTTTAAAATTTGCAAGTTATATAATTATATTCGTTGTATAATTGTCCAAAGGTTTTTTTGGAAAAGGTTAAATTTATCGCAAAACAAGGGCGGCTGACAAGCAAGGAAAAGATTTTTATGCGAAATCGAAAATTTTTTAAGGTTTTCGGGAACAATTTCGGAAAATCGGTGTCTAATAAAACAGTTCGCGGGAAAAGCGGATGAACGGTTGGAAGTTCTCGCTGGTTGAGAGAGACGAAAGGGGAAGGATGTTCTTCAGCAAGTCAATCACATTTGACCAAGAAGAAATAGCGCAGGTCGGAGTGGCGACAGGCGCGGATTCCGCCCGCTCAACCGTTGAAATCGAGTTCATTGAAAAGCTAAAAATGGGCGACGCAGCCGCTTTCGATACGCTTGTAACGCGCTATTCTTCAGACATTTTCGCTTTGCTTTTCCGTTTGACGGAAGACGCGGAAGAAGCCGGGGATTTAACGCAGGAAACTTTTTTGAGCGCGCTGAAAGCGATAAAAAAATTTCGCGGCGAGGCGGATTTGAAAACGTGGCTTTTTCGGATTGCCATCAACGAATCGAGAAATCGTTTTCGCTGGTGGAAGCGCCGGCAGCGCGACAAGACGATTTCGCTTGACGCGCCTTACGGCAAAAGCGAAACGCCGTTGAACGAAACGATTTCGAGCCGCCGCGCCAACCCGGAAAAGGAAACTCTGAGGCGCGAGCGTGAAAAGATGCTGGCAAAAGCTCTGGGCGAGCTTTCCGACATTTTTCGGGAAGCCGTGATTTTATGCGACATTGAAGGCTTCAGCTATGAAGAAATAGCCGAAATTCTTCGCGTAAATATCGGAACCGTAAAATCCCGCATCGCCCGCGGACGCGAAGTGTTGAGAAAGAAATTAGAAGGTATTTGAAAAATAATTTCAGATTCCAGATTTCAGATTCCAAATTGAAATCTGAAATCTGGAATCTGAA
>DATHTS010000767.1:0-3248 GCA_035462935.1 Pyrinomonadaceae bacterium | reverse complement strand
TCAAACAGGTACCTGGTCGGGTCGTTTCAGAACGGTACAAATCTCTTCTCCGACTCCCGGAGCCGGACCGACAGGCGTAAATCTGCCGTTGCGCACAGCGACGATCAATATTCGTGAAGGAACAATTGCCAATCAAACGGTAATGACCTTCACAAACGTATTTGCAGTAAATGCAGTTGTAGAAATTTGTAAACGTCCCGTTGCCGGCGACCCTGATGCCGCTGCCGCAACCGGATTCTTCAATTTCACCGTTGATGCATTGCCGAATCAGGTATTCCCGGTTCCGATGAATCAATGTTCCGGTCCGATTCAAGTTAATGTCCCGACAGACCCGGCTGCTCCGCCGGCACCTGCAACGGTCAGAGTTACTGAATTAGGACGTCTCGGGTTCAACTTAGAAGCAGCTTCAACGTTCCCGGCGGCTAGATTTATTAATCTTCACTTGGGTGTTGGTATTGTCAACAATATCGCTTGCTCGACACTCGGAAACACTGATCTGGGTACCCCTCCCACGGGTCCCTGTGTGTTCTCGAATCCGGGCGGCGGTTTTGTAACGGCACAAGTTCTGGAAGGCGGAACGGCGGCGCAAACGACAATCAACTTCTTCAACCGATCGGCTCCCGGTCTGGTGAAGATATGTAAGATTGCCGGTCCCGGAATTCCTGAAGGAACACGCTTTGAATTTTTAGTTCAAGGAACGGTTGCCGGTCCGACTCAACCTTTCGTTCCCGGAACTGTTGAAACCAGAACCGTAATAGTATATGCGGGTCCTGCGGCGCAAGGCGGATTCTGCGACTTTGTTCGTAATGCGAATGGAACTCAAACTTTATTCGTAGTAGGATCAAACGTTTATGTAGATGAAATCGGAGCGATTGATCCTGTTCCCGGAGTTCCTCCCGGAGAAATCAGAGTTTCTCGCATCAGATTGAATCAATCGTTGACTGGATTTGTTACAGCGCCTGCGACGGTTCCCGCTACTTCAATTGGCGTAGTTCCCGCAGCTCCTGCGAGAAGTGTAAATCCGAATCCGAATCTTCTTACCGGAGAAGCGGTATTCCAAGTTCGTGCGGAAACACGCGAAGTTGAATACACGAATTTTGTATTCAATCCGACGTTGTTGAAGATTTGTAAGATTGCCGGTCCCGGAATCGCTCAGGGAACTGAATTCACCTTCCAAGTTGCAATTCAGAACACAGGCGGATTCCCGTTTGGTAATCAGACGAATCAACCGATAACGGTTTCTAATGTAACGGTTCAGGCTGGTCCTGCGGCACAAGGCGGATTCTGTGTATTTGCACAAGGTCCTTTCACGCCGACTGCGACAAATCCTCCTGTGGGAACATTCCCGGTTGGAACGACTGTAACAGTAACTGAAGTTGCGGCAGCCGGAACAACCTTGACGGGAATTACTTCCCCGACAGGCGTTCCGACGGTGAACTTGGCGGGCAGATCGGCTACTTTGACGCTTGGCTTTGCCAATGGATTTAACGAATTGGCATTTACCAACGCTGCGACAACAACAAATCCGGGACGACCGGCAGCAGTGGCGTATGACTTTGACGGCGACGGAAAATCCGACGTTTCGATTTATCGCGGTGGAGATTGGTGGTTTGCTTCTTCAGCAGCTAACAATCAACATATGAGCGTGAAATTCGGATTAGCCGGAGACAAAGTCGTAGCGGCTGATTATGACGGCGACGGCAAGACCGATTATGCAGTATATCGTGAAGGTATTTGGCACATTCTCGGATCACAAGCCGGATACTTGGCATATCAGTTTGGAACAAGCACGGATATTCCGCAAACCGGAGATTTCGACGGTGACGGAAAAGCTGATTTGGGAATATATCGACCGTCAAACGGCGGCTGGTATATCTTGAAGACGACCGGCGGATGGACAGTAGATGCCTTTGGTATCGCTACCGACCGACCTGTGGCGGCGGATTATGACGGCGACGGCAAGACGGATATAGCGGTTTATCGACAAGATGGAACGTGGTATCTGAACCGAAGCCGAGACGGATTCGCGGCGGTGCAGTTTGGAATCAATGCCGACCGACCTGTGCCGGCAGATTACGACGGAGACGGAAAAGCCGACATCGCCGTATATCGCAACAATGGAACGTGGTATATGCTCAGAAGCCGCGACGGATTTGCGCAAGTGCAATTCGGCGAGGCGAATGACCGACCTGTTCCTGCGGATTACGATGGTGACGGAAAGACCGACATCACGGTATTCCGCAGCGGAGTATGGCATATGCTGAGATCGGGACAATCTGGAGACAACTCGGCGGCGCATTCGATTAATTTCGGAAATGCGACGGATATACCGGTTCCGGGATCAGTATATTAAAAAGGAATCAGTGTAAAAGCTGAAAGGAAAAAAGAGAAAAGGAGCGTGTTTTATGCACGCTCCTTTTTTTGTCTGATTAAAAAGATTTGTTAAAACAACCTAATATTTTCCCTGTAGAGCTCGGCTAATTCGTGGGTTTTTTTATCAATCATTGAAGAGATTCGCTGACCGGTTTTGTTAAGCTCGTTGAGGATATTTTGAAGATGTTGAATTTCCGAGCTTAATGCGGTGATTTGCGCAGAGTTTTCGGCGAGGAGTTTCGTAAGTTTGAGCAGTTCAGCCTCTAATTTTCGGCTTTTCTCGGTATTTGGGTTCATTGAGTTTACTCCGGCAGAATTTGTTTCAGCTAAAACCGCCCTTTCACCTGCTTGATTTTTATTGCTAAAAAATTTAATTTTCTTCGGACTGCGGAAGATCTTCGATTGATTAATTTTGAATTAAGTCCTTAGTCGAGAGCTTTAAGAAAATAAAGCTCTGACAGCTTAAGACTCAAAACCAAAGACTTTGCAATTATCGCTGGTCGTGAATCGTCGTCAGCTTTTTGATTTCGAGATTTCGGAAACCGTTCGGCGTTTTGACCTTTACTTCGTCGCCCTCTTCTTTTCCCATTAGAGCCTGACCGATAGGCGAAAGAGTTGAAATCAAGCCTTTATCGGGGTCGCTTTCTTCGGAGGTTACAAGCCGATAAGTAATTTCTTCGTCGCGGTCAAGATCGTAAAGTATAACTTCCGAGCCGTATGCTACGCTGTCTTTCGGAATTCTGGAAAGGTCTATGTTTTCGACTTCGCTCAAACGCTGCCGAACCTGCATAATTCGCGCCTGGACAATAGATTGTCGTTCGAGCGCGGCTTTGTATTCGGCGTTTTCGCGCAAATCGCCGAATTCACGAGCCTTT
>DATHTS010000766.1:0-3901 GCA_035462935.1 Pyrinomonadaceae bacterium | reverse complement strand
AAGGAAGATAATAAGCCACCGGCAGTAAAGAAAATAAAGTCGAATCATTAAATACTCTGTAAATTAAGTTTTTTAACCATTGTCAAGCGTTTTGAGTCCCGCCTTCAGGCGGCTGTTCGCTAAACAAAAGCCGCCCTGTTGTGCGGGACTCAAAACTTAAGAAATTTATTTTACAGAGTATTAAATAATGATTTTTGAAAGAAAAATAGATTATACATATTTTAGCCAAACCGACTTATGTTAGTAATCTCGAACGAACAAATGGGTCTCTTGAATAAAGAAATCCGCAGAGCCGACAAAGAGCAGATACGAAACGACCTTTCCAAGATGTTCCCGGCGCTGCCGGAAGATGAACTCAGCAGCTTTATTGAAACAGGTTTTGAGAAAACAGCAAAATACGGTATAGACGAGGACGCGCCGGTAAAAGAATTTATACGTTTGATGATAGTTGTCGCGCGGGATTTCGACGAATATCCAAAAGCCCAGGAACAATTGACCCGCGAAGTTGCCGACCCGAATCTAAATGTTCGGCTGGTGCGAGAGCTTTTAACTCCAGCCGAATGGCGGGAAGCTGAAAATTACGGGTTAAAAGCAAATCTCGGAGATCAAAAATACTATGTGTAAACCGTCAACTTCCACATATTGTCTGCCGCCAACATTCAAGGATTTTGAAGATGCCGCGAAGCCGTTTTTGACAATCGCCAGTGATACGACTAAAGAACCGAATGAAAAAAGAAAAGCCAGCGAGGAGATCGGCACTTTAGCCGCTATTCAATATAATGCAGACAGACACGGCTTGACATTCAGTGCGTCACAAGCCGCGCACGAAGAATTTAGAGGTCCTCACGTAGTTGATTTAACTTATAAAACCTCTACGGGAGCAATAGAAATCAAGGAAGCCAAAGGCGGTTCGAGTTCATACGGCGAACGAAATAGCCATCTGCATGGTAAGAAGGTTAAACAGTGTACAGTTGAATATACGGAAACTATCATTGACCTGATGAAAGGAAGCAATTATAAAGGAAGACACCCCGAAGCCGCCTGCGCCGCGCATACCGGCGCGCCTGATGGAAAGTGCGGCGATTGTAAGAGCGCAGAAAGAAAACGCCGGCGTAAAAGCGGTTCTGATATGTCTATCGCACTTAGTTTAGATAATATTGAGAAACACGCCGTTCGCGGCAATTATGACGGTGATTGTCTTAAAAAACCAGAAAAGATTGAAGCCTATAAAATTGTCGGCGGGAAACCCGTGCCGGTATAAAAGATGAATTTCCCGAAGCATATTTTTATTTCTAGCAAGTCTAAAACAATATTAAATTATGAGAGAATATCCGCACGGTCTGGATGAAGAAATTCTGCCGGAAGATCTTGAGGTAGAACAGGACATTATTAACCAGCTTGAAATCCACGTTGAACGAGGTTATGCCGAAAGAAAATCTTCCTTGTTCAGAGGCTTAGGTAAAAGCTATTTTGCTGTGGGCTGCTGCAGCTACGCGCTCGGCGAATCACCGTTTAAAGCCGCCGAGCCTCTGCGCAAAGCGCTCGAATATCTTTACACTTCTTTTGATTTTGGCTATCCTCAGCAGGCTTATGATTTTATCAGGTTGCTTACACTGGCAGTCGTTTTGGGAAATTCCGAAATTGCCGGATCGCTGGCACGAACAAAGCGAGAGCGCTATACGAATGAAAATGTCGAGGTGGAGGAAATAACATTTATCGTCGCCGAACTGATTTCCGCCTTTGTCAGGAAAGATGAAGATGCAGTTGCTAAAATACTCGCGGAAAATAATCCCGATAAAATCGAGGCGAATAAAATCTTTCGCTATGACCGAATGCTGTATCTGCCGCTTTTGCCGCTTTTAAATGCCGTTCACCAAAAGGATTCGGCTGGATTCTCCGCCGCATTGCAGGCGAGAGAAACGGATTTTGTTAAATTTTTCAGCCGCGCCGAGCGAAAAAACGATCCTGACGCCCTGATTGATATGCCCGGTCTGGCAGTTGCGGCAATTGCCAGAGAACGCGGGCTGGATTTTACGGACAGAAGCGTTTACCGCCCGTCGGAATTAATAAAGGAGAGAAATTCGTAAATGTCATACGGGCTTGAATTTTTAAGCGTCAAACTCGATTCCGTAAAAGATTTTTTCGCTTCGGGCAATCCGGCAATTGTCCCGGCGATCATTGCCGAAGGCAAGAGAATTTATGACGGCGAGGACGAGGAAGCGCAGGAAAACAGGTTTGTGTGGGAGGAAATTGTTAATTCGTTAAGCGGCGGAAATCTGGGAAAATATCTTGCCGGGCAAAAGCCTCTCGGAACTGTGAACGACGAAAATTTCCGGGTTTCCCAAATGAAATCGCTCGCTATCGCCGTAATTATCCGCAAATATAGCGATAGTATCGCCGGTGTTTTTCATTCGAGCGGCAGCGGCGAAATATTCCGCACCGAACCTTTTGAATATATCAAGGAAGCCCGTTTTCTTGGAGGCGTTGACCCGTTTCTGCTTTTAGAGCGCCCTTTTTTTAACTACCTTCCGCATTCATTCCCAAGCTGGGGCGGTTTGACCCGCGCCGAGCTTGACAGCATCCCGCTAGATGAATTGACCTCCGCCCGTCCCGATTCGGGTGATACGGATGTTGATATTTGGGTCGGCGGACTCCTAGATTTGATTGAAGAAAGCAAACTGCGCGAACTTGATCTCATTACCCTTTATGAATGAGTTTTTTTATTAGAAGATATCTCAAAAATAATAATATCGTTAAGCAAGCGGTCTGTGACCGCGTTTCAGGCAACAATCTTCGGCAAACGCGGTCATAGACCGCTGGCTTAACCTAGCATTTTGTATTTTTGAGATAGCCTGTAGATATATGAGTAAAGGTAAAACGAAAGGCTCTTTTTCGGAAATCTTACAACTCTTTACGGTTAAATAACATTTTTCAAGCAAAGATCGAAAGACAGGCGCAAAGAAAGACTTTATGAACTTAAAAAAAATACTACGCATTCCCAAAAGATTAAAAGACGATATTTATATAATGTCTAAAATAAAAAATTGGGATGAAGTTCTAAGCGCTAAAATTAAAGGTTCAAACATAAAAAGCATCAAATTTCGTGATGGTCTTATTTTTCAAAGCCCCGAAGAAGTGCGCTTGGAAATGCTTTTTCACGAAGTTTGGGTTGAGGAGATGTATGGACAAAAAGGCTATGAAATTAAAGATAATGATACTGTCTTAGATATCGGAGCTAATATCGGGGTTTTCAGCATTTATGCCGCGACCAGAGCTAAAAATGTTAAAGTTCTCGCATTTGAGCCTTTTCCTGAAAATGCTTCCTGGTTAAAAAAGAATATTGAGTTAAACGAATTAAAAAACATTCAAGTTTTTCAAAAAGCGGTTGCCGGTAAGAGCGAACCGCGAGTATTGAAAGTTGAGGACGCATGGGTTAGACATTCATTAGACGACGGTAATTCCGAAACAGGATTAAAAATTGAATGTATTTCTTTAGATGAAGTGATGGGGACAATTGACAAGTGCGATTTGATGAAAATAGATTGTGAAGGAAGCGAATATGAAATTTTCTACTCAGCCGAAAACACCGCTTTGGCAAAAATCAAAAAAATTGTCGGCGAGTACCATCAACTTGATAATCAAACAAAAAACGGAGAAGCGCTTGTCGGATTTTTAGAAGAAAAGAATTTTATCATTACTGATTTTCAAGATTTTAAAAACGGAACAGGAAGTTTTTCCGCAAAAGCAAAATAAAAGTAGTTATGAATTCGGAATCCGCCTTCAATCCTTTAGTTACGGTTGTTATTCCCTCATACAATCGCGCTCAATATATCGGCGAAACAATTGAAAGCGTCTTAGCTCAAACTTATTCCAATATTGAAATTATTGTTATTGACGACGG
>DATHTS010000765.1:0-8783 GCA_035462935.1 Pyrinomonadaceae bacterium | reverse complement strand
TTTCCCGAACGATGCGCGACCGATTCGGTTTTTTAACGGGGCGGCGGGCATCATTGAAAAGGTCGGTAAATCCTTGACTCTTCCTTTAGCTTTTCGTTTCGAGCATCATGGCAACTTTAAACCCGAAATTTTTGTAAAAATCGGAGAACCTGATTTAATTGTCGTTGATAATAGTTATGAATCTAAAAGTATGACCGATTTTTTTTCAAAAAGAATGACCGAAATTTTAGATGAATTAAAAAATGATGTAATAAATAATAAAACGGAAAGTTACAGGAAAATTATTTAAGAATTTATTTTTAAAAAGCTGCGACCGAATATAATTGTGCCTTTACCGCCTTCAAATGCCATCGAAATGCCTGTTTTGCAAGAGCTAGTCGCCACCGGCGGCGCGGACGATGTTCGTTTTCTTTACGAACGGCTGATTCCCTATTTTCCGCAGATTTCCGAAAAGGAAATTTTTCAAATAAAAAATCACGATAACAAAAGTTGGCGCAGACAAGTTCAGAAAGCCGGAAAAACGCTGGAAGAAAATAATTTTATTCGGCGTGAGCGCGGATTCTGGACCATTACTGAGAAAGGAAGAAGCGAGGCTGCCAACGAAACAACCGGCTTCTCATTGACCAAAACCGAAAATAAAACGCTTTCGCACACAAATATTCAGGAAATGCTTTTGGAAATCGGGGAAATTCTCGGTTTTGCGGCGCAGGCGGAATTTGAATTTTATGATGTCGTCTGGCGCGAGAGCCGGAAAAGCTCGCGTCTTTCGCACGTTTTTGAAGTCCAAAGCAAAGGAAACCTCGATTCGGCTTTCGCCAAGCTCAAACGCGCTTATATCGCCCAGCGCTCCAAACCGTTTCTTGTTGTTGCAAGCGAAAGCGATACGCGCCGCGCTTTGCAGTCTTTAAATCGTGAGTTTTTCGACATCCAGGAAGTCGTTACGATTTTGAGCTTTGCCGAATTGGAAAGGGTTCATCGAAATCTGCACGCAATTGGAGAAATTCTGCCGAAATTGTTGGAAGTTTAATTTTTTTCTGGAAAATAGGCTAAAATAAAAGGGCTTGCCGAGATTATTTTTCAGGAATTGTAAAAATGAATTACCCTATTGATCTAAGTTTCAAATTAATTGCGCTTGCCAGCCAGATTTACATCCGGGACGCAGACGGCAATCTGCTCGGCTACGTCAAGCAAAAACTTCTGAAGTTAAAAGAGGACATCAATGTTTTTGCCGACGAAAGCCAATCGCGGCATCTTTACAACATCAAAGCCGACCGCGTGTTGGATTTTTCCGCGCGTTATAATTTTACCGGCCCTAACGGCAGGTTTCTCGGGGCGGTCAAACGCCGCGGAATGCGGTCGCTTTGGCGTTCGAGTTATGAAATATTCGATTCGGGTTCAAATCAGGTAATGCAGATCAGCGAGGAAAAGGCTTGGGTTAAATTAATTGACGGACTTGTCGGCGAAATTCCGATTCTTGGAATGTTCACCGGATATATGTTCCATCCAGCTTATATCGTTTCGCGGACGGATGGAACTCCGGTGATGCGCGTCCAGAAGCAGCCCGCTTTTTTTGAAAGCAAATTTCGTATGACGCGGGAAGGACAATTATCACCCGAAGAAGAAAAATTGGGTTTGTTAAGCGTTTTAACGATGACGCTTCTGGAACGCTCGCGAGGATAAAATTTTGTTGTTTATGAAAGGGGAAACGCCGATTCGTCGGCAGTATCTGGAAATCAAAGCGAAACACGAAGACGCGATTTTGCTTTTTCGTCTGGGCGATTTTTACGAAGCCTTCGACGAAGACGCGCGGCTTCTTGCGCGTGAACTCGATATTGCTTTGACTTCGCGTTCGATGGGCAAAAACACGCGCGTTCCGCTCGCTGGCGTCCCGCATTTTGTTCTTGAACGCCATCTCGCCACGCTAATTTCGCGCGGTCACCGCGTTGCCATTTGCGAGCAGACTTCAACCGTTCCGATAAAGGGCGCGGACGGAAAGAAATTGATCCAGCGAGATGTTGTCCGCATCGTTACCGCCGGAACAATTATTGAACCGCAATTGCTCGACAGCAAATCGAATAATTATCTTGTTTCTTTTATCAGCGACGGAAAACGCGCGGGAATCGCTTACGCCGACATAACGACGGGCGATTTTGCCGTGACTGAAATTGACAACAAAGACGCTTTGTCCGAAATTTCTCGCCTCGCGCCCGCCGAAATTCTTTTGCCTGAAGCGCAGGAAACTTTCAGCAACCGCGATTTGCCGCAGTTTGTTACCAGAATAAAGGCGGAGGTTTTCGCCTTTGAAAATGCTCGAAAAACTTTACTCAAACATTTCAACACAACAACCTTAAAGCCTTACGGTTTGGAAAATTCCCCGTTAGCGGTTTCCGCATCCGGCGCGTTGGTTTCATATCTTTACGAAAACCAATCCGGCGCCGCGGAACAATTAACGCGGCTGACGAGCTACGACAGCCGCGATTTTATGATGCTCGACGGCAATACTTTGCGGAGTTTGGAAATTTTTGAAAACGTTTCCGGCGAGAGTTTGCTTTCGATAATTGACCGCACGAAAACGCCGATGGGCGGCAGGCTTTTGCGGCGCTGGCTTAAGCAGCCTCTGCTCGATGTTGCCGAGATTTTTCGCCGCCAGGAACATCTCGCGTTTTTAAAGGAAAACCCGGATGAAAGAAACGCTCTACGCGAGATTTTCTCGAATATAAAAGATTTGGAAAGGCTTTCGAGCCGCGCGAAAGCTAATTTTATTTCGGCTTACGAACTCCGCGCTTTCGGAAAAAGTCTGGAATATATCCCGCAAATTAAGAAAATTCTTCAGAAAGATACGATTCGTTTCGGGCAGCTGTTAGCGCATTTGCCCGAATGTCAAAAAACAACGGCTCTAATTGATTCAAGCATTTCCGAAGACCTTCCTTCCAGGTATTCCGAGCAAGTCGGAATTATAAAAGAAGGCTTTTCCGAAGAACTCGATCATTTGCGGCATACTTTAAAAGACGGGAAAAATTTTCTGGCTGAACTTGAAAAACGCGAGCGCGAGCGAACCGGCATAAAATCTCTCCGCGTCGGTTTTAATAAAGTTTTCGGTTATTACATCGAGATTACCAAGCCGAATCTCCATCTTGTTCCTTCGGATTACACTCGAAAACAGACGCTCGTTCCGTCGGAAAGATTTATCACGCTTGAACTAAAAGAGCATGAATCTTTGGTGATTCACGCGCAGGAGCGAATTGCCGAACTCGAAAATAATCTTTTTCGCCAAATTTGCGCCGAAGTCGGGAAAGCCCGACCCGAAATTTTGCTCGCGGCTGCGACTATCGCTTATCTGGACGCAATTTGCTCGCTTTCGGATGTTGCGGATGAAAACAATTACTGCCGACCGACCGTAAATGAAACTTCCCTTCTGCGGGTAAAAAACGGGCGGCATCCGGTAATCGAAAAAATTCTGGGACGGGAAAACATCGAATTTGTCGCCAACGACGCGGCGCTCGGTGGCAACGGCGCTCCGCAAATCGCTTTGATTACCGGACCCAACGCTTCCGGCAAATCAACTTATCTCAGACAAATCGCATTGATTGTTTTGCTCGCCCAGATGGGCGGTTTTGTTCCCGCCGACGAAGCGGTTATCGGCATCTGCGACCGGATTTTTACGCGCATAGGTTTATATGACCGAATCGGCAGCGGCGAGTCAACTTTTATGACCGAAATGATTGAGACTGCCGAGATTTTGCATCACGCCACGCCGCAGAGCTTGGTTTTGCTGGACGAACTCGGACGCGGGACTTCGACCTTTGATGGTTTGGCGGTGGCGCGGGCGGTTTTGGAATTTATCCATAATCACCCGAAACTGAAAACCAAAACGCTTTTCGCTACGCATTACCACGAACTAGCCGAACTCGCGGGCGTCCTGCCGCGCCTGGAAAATCTGCATTTTTTGATTGAGGAAAAAGGCACCGAGTTGAGTTTCAAATACAAACTGGCAAAAGGCACGGCGCTGAAAAGTTACGGCGTTTATGCTGCAAAACTCGCAGGTTTGCCCAAACCTGTGATCCGGCGCGCCGAGCATTTGCTTCAGGAATACGAAACGGAAAATCAAACGCCGCAAGTTTCGTCTGAAAACGCGGAAAGCGAATTGGAAAGAAAATTAGCGGAAATTGATACGGACGCTCTTTCACCGGTCGAGGCTTTGATGAAGATTTACGAATTGCAAAATTTGGCGGCAAAAAAAGACCGGCAGGAATTAAAAAGAGCAACGGGCTAAAAAACTTAAATTTATGTCATTAATGCTTGAGGAAATTGCCGAACAACCGGCAGTTTTGGAACGAACTATAAAAGCCGAAAGCGGAAAGGTTAAAAATCTCGGCGCTTTTCTGCGTAAGAAAGATATTGATTTGATAGTTTTAACAGCTCGCGGAAGCTCGGATAACGCCGCGCTTTTCGGGCGTTATTTGTTTGAAATCACCTGCGGGATTCCGGTTTCGCTGACCGCGCCGTCGGTTTTTACGCTTTACGACGCCAAATTAAATTTAAAACGGGCTTTGGTCATCGGCGTTTCCCAATCGGGCGAGGGAACGGACATCAACACAGTTTTGGAAAAAGCGAAAGATTCCGGCGCGTTCACGCTCGGCATCACCAATGAAGCGGGTTCGACAATGGCGGAAATCGCCGACGAGGTTTTATTAATCCACGCAGGGCGAGAAAAATCGGTCGCCGCGACCAAAACTTACACCGGGCAGATGCTTCATTTTTATTTGCTCGCGGCGGCTCTGACGGAAAACAAAATCGAAATCGAGAAAATTCCGCGCTTTGCTCAAAAAGCTTTAGATTTGCGTCCCGAAATAGAAAAACTCGTCGAACGCTATCTTTTTATGGAAAACTGCGTCGTCGTCGGGCGCGGTCTGAATTACGGAAACGCTTATGAATTGGCTTTAAAACTGATGGAAACCTGTTATGTTGTGGCGGAAAGATTTTCTTCGGCAGATTTTTTCCATGGTCCGCTGGCGATTGTCGAACGCCGTTTTCCTGTCATTTTATTTGCTCCGGCGGGAAAGACAAAAAAAGGCTCGATTGATTTGCTGAAACAATTAAAAGAGCTTCACGCCGACAGTTTTTCAATAACACAGGATAAGGAAATCGCCGCCCTGAGTTCCAGAAGTCTTTTAATGCCTGAAGAAATTGACGAATTTCTCTCGCCGATTCCCTTTATAATTCCCGCGCAGATTTTCGCCGCGCTTTTAGCGCAAGCGAAAGGAATAAACCCGGACGCGCCGCGTTCTTTGTCGAAAGTTACCAAAACGATTTAATCGAATGATTTTGAATAAAATAGTTTTCGGGCTTTTTCTTCTGCTTATTTTTTCACTCGGCTTTATGCAGCCATGGGCTTTTTCCCTCTCCGGTTTTCTTGTTCATTTTACCGATCTGATTTTTTTAATCACTTTTTCTCTTTGGATTTTCAGTCTCTTATTAAAAAAAAACGATTTTCGTTTGAGTAAATTTTACATTCCTCTAGCCTTTTATCTGGCGGCAATGATTTTATCAGCCGTTTTTTCAGAAGACCCGAAACAAAGCTTTATCAAATTGCTCGGCGGTTTTTACCTTATCGGTTTGGCGGTTTTGGCTTTTAATCTTGTTCGGACTACAGAAGAAGCTAAAAAAGCAGTTTTCTTTTGGCTCGCTGCAACTCTAATTTCGTGTTTGGTAAGCGTAATTTCACTCCTTTTATTTTACGCTGACCGTTCAAATCCGCTTCTTTTCTATACTCTTTCCCATTACGGCACGCTCCCGCCGGGAAATTACGCCCGCATTCGCGGTACTTTTTTAAATCCGAATATGCTTTGCAATTACTTGAACGTCAGCATTATGTTTTCAATCGCGGCTTTTTGGCTCGGTTGGATCGGGAAAAAGTTTTTTTTAGTTTTTCTTTTATTTTTTTCAATAGCAGCTTTTTTCACTCTTTCACCCGGTTTAGGAGGCATAGCGCTTTCTTTAAGTTTATGGTTTTGGCTTGTTTTTAGCGAAAAAAGAAAATTCTTTTTAGCCCGAACCAGCCTTTTTTCCGGCATTTCAATCGCTTTTATATTTTTTCTGATGCTTTTGATTATGCCGAATGAAAATCCGCTTTCGCCTTATCGAATAAACCTTCCCTTTTTCGCAAATGAAATTTACCCTTCCGAAAGGCTCTTGGCTTGGCAAGGAACTTTAGAAACACTCTGGCAAAATCCCCTTTTCGGGCGCGGTTTGGGTTTGGATGTCGTCTGGATTAAATCAATTATTGCCTCTGGTCAAACTCATATTGTCACCGACGCTCATCAATTATGGTTAAACGTCGCCGGTCAAATGGGATTTCTTGGGCTCGCTGCTATTATTTTTCTAAGCATTTTCTTTTTTCTGCGTGCAAGACCATTTAAATTTGAAAATAACCCGATTACGATTTTGCGAATTTCCTTCGGTTTGGCTTTCGTCGGAGCGTTTCTTTATCAAGGTTTGGGCGGTTCGTTTGAAGATGCGCGGCATCTTTGGATTTTAATCGGGCTTCTCGGAGGTTTTAGCGAAAACCGCGAGGCTTTTGAAAACAAACTCTAAAACGTGGTAAGTTGTTTCTTCAATTGCGATTTATGTCTTCCTCTACAAATTCAAATAACACCGAGGTTTCCATTGTAATTCCCTGTCTGAATGAAGCCGACACGCTCGAAAATTGCCTTCTTAGAGCAAAAAAAGCGTTACTGGATTGCACGGAAAACGGCGAAATCATAGTTGCCGACAACAACAGCACAGACGATTCTGCGAAAATTGCTTTAGAAAACGGCGCAATGGTTGTTTCGGTAAAGGAAAGAGGTTACGGCAGCGCCTTGATGGGCGGAATAAGCGCCGCCAAAGGTAAATTTATCGTGATGGGCGACGCTGATGAAAGCCACGATCTTTTGGAAATTCCGAAATTTATTGAAAAACTGCGCGAAGGTTTTGATATAGCGCAAGGCTGTCGGTTTCCCGCAGGCGGCGGAACAATTTCGTCGGGTTCGATGTCTTTTTTGCATCGGCGAATTGGAAATCCGTTTTTTTCCCTTCTGGTCCGGCGCTGGTTCAATGCTCCGATTCACGATGTTTATTGTGGGTTTCGAGCTTTTACACGCCAATTTTACGACCGGCTCGACCAAAGATGCACGGGAATGGAGTTTGCGCCTGAGATGATAATTAAGGCGAGTTTTCTAAATGCCAAAATTGTTGAAGTTCCCGTCACCCATCACCCCGACGGGAGAAAATCGCATCCGCCTCATCTTCGGACTTTCCGCGACGGCTGGCGGACTTTGCGTTTTTTCCTGATGTATAGCCCGCGCTGGCTTTTTCTGCTGCCGGGCATTTTGCTGGTTCTCGCCGGTATTATTGCTTATCTTCTTCTTGTTTCCGATGTATTTATTTCCTCAATAAACGGACAAATTCAAACCGCGATGTTTGGCAGTTTGGCGATTCTTTGCGGTTATCAATCCATTTTGTTTGCCATTTTCACGAAAGTTTTCGCCATCAGCGAAGGATTGCTTCCCGTAGATGAACGTTTTAACCGATTTTTTGAAATCGTCAATCTTGAACGCGGATTGACTGTTGCTTCAATAACGCTTTTCGTCGGGTTTATCTTTTTGGTTCTCGGTTTTTTGCAGGCAGAGATTTTCTTTTTAGAATTTCTGCATTTTATTTTTATCGGCGCGACGATGATTGCCGTCGGCTTTCAAACAATTCTTTCGGGATTTTTTACAAGTATTCTGGGAATGAAACGAAAATAAAGGGGAAAATCTAGCTCGCTCTTAAAAGCGCCTCGCGCATTTCGCCCGCCGTGCGCCAGCGATTTTCTACTTCTTTGGCGATAGCCTTTTCAATAATATAAGCAATCTGCGGCGGAATTTCGTGTGCGCGGGAAGCCATCGGGATATGCGGCTTTTCAAAAATCGCCTTGACGGTTTCGGCAATTCCGGCACGCGGGCTGATGTCGAGCGCGTGCGCCCCGGTCATTAAGCTGTATGCTGTCATCCCGGTCGCGTAAATGTCCGACGGCGGGCGAACCTCTTTAAAATCCCTGACTTGTTCCGGCGGCATATAAGCGATTGTTCCCGCAACATCTCCGACCATCGTCACGCCGCTCATTCCGGTCTGTTTGTAGCTTTTAGCCAGACCGAAATCGGTTAATTTGGAGATGGAATTTGGAAAATTACCTTGAACGAGAATATTTTGTTCCTTGATGTCACGGTGAACAAATCCGAGTGAATGTGCAAAATCAAGCGCGGAAAGCGTTTGTTCGATAATTTTTACGACTTCCTGATACGGCAATTTTCCGCCGCGCTGTTTTACTAGTTTGGAGGCGTCCATTCCGCTGACAAATTCGGTAACGAGATAAACGATTCCGTTGTGCGTTCCGTGTTCGACATAGCCGACGATATGCGGATGCTGGAGGCTGGCGGCAACTTCAATCTCGCGCATAAATCTTTTCAATGATTGCTCGCTGACCGCAACTTCCGGCAGAAGCGTTTTAATCGCCACGGCGCGACCGTCCGCTACCGAACGCGCCAGCATTACGCTGCCCATTCCGCCTTGTCCGAGAATCCGAATCATTTGATAACCGGGTATCGGCTGCGGATGTTTTTTTAATTTTTCGCGGCAATCTTCACAAAGGTAGGTTAATTTGGCATCCGGCAGAGATGACTCGGCTTCCGCTAAAAGCCCGCAATTTAAACATTCGACTGTAATTATCGAAGGAGTCGTAGCGAAATTTGGCGTTCTCGAAG
>DATHTS010000764.1:0-5749 GCA_035462935.1 Pyrinomonadaceae bacterium | reverse complement strand
GGCAGACGGGTTATTGTCGTGATTACCGACGGCGAAGACACTTTCAGCCGCGCCGAAATTCAGGACGCGATTGACATCGCCCAACGAACCGAAACGACGATTTTCGGCATCTCAACCAAAGCCGGCTTTTTAGGCACGGTTCCCGGCGTCGAAGCCGGAACGGTTAAAGACGCGGGCGATAAATATTTGACGCGGCTGGCAGAAGAAACCGGCGGCGAGGTGTTTTTTACCGGCGATATGCTTGAGCTTGAACGCGCTTTCACCAAAATTTCACAGGAGCTTCGCTCGCAATACATCATTACCTATCGCCCGGAAAACCAAAATTACGACGGCAGAAAGCGGAAAATCGAAGTGCGGCTCAAGGATAACTCGAACAAATACAGAATTCGCACCAAGACCGAATATCGCGCGGTCAGAGACAGCATTCGATAATAGCCGCCTTGACAAATTGAGCGAGAAAAAGATTTGCCGCAGTTTTGAGTCCCGCCTTCAGGCGGCGATAAATAAGGGCAGAGGGATGAAGGATGAATTAAAAGGTAAAGTCTAATGTTTTATTCATCCCTTATCCCTCATCCTTCATCCCTTCCACCAACGCCTGCTAAAGCAGGGACTCAAAACGCGAAACATCAATAAAAATCTGGAATCTGAAATCTGGAATTTGGAATTAAATAAAATGAATTGGAAAATAAAATTTGTAGTTTTAGCAATCGGTTTATTGTTCGGCGGCGCGACGCTTTTCGGCTGGCATTCGTCAAATGCTCAGCAAATTCCGCCGAATCCCGCAAGTAATAAACCGGCAGTGACCAAACCGACGCCGCCGCCCGTTGACGAAGAAGACGATGAGCCGATTAGAATTGATACGGAAGTCGTCAATGTGCTTTTCACGGCGCAGGACAAAAATCGCCGTCTGCTGACGAATCTGAAACAGGAAGATGTAAAGATTTTAGAAAACGGGCAGCCGCAGGAAGTTATGTCTTTTTCCAGACAAATTGATTTGCCGCTCAGCCTTGCGATTCTGATTGACACGAGCGCGTCGCAGGAAAGAACTCTCGTCGAGCAAAAGGATGCGGCAAAATCGTTTATCGAATCGGTCGTCAGACCGGCAAAAGACGAAGTGGCGGTCGTTTCCTTCACCGGCGAAACCACCCTCGAACAAGGAATGACAAACAGCGTCGCGCGGCTTCGACGCGCGGTTGACCGTGTCGAATTCGTCCCGCCTTCCGGCTATGTCGGCGGCGGCGTGATTGTCGGAACTCCGCCGATTTCGGGTAGAAATCAGGCTTCTGCCGGTTCGACCGCTATTTGGGACGCGATTTGGGTTACTTCCGAAGAAGTTTTATCTCCTTCGCCCGAAAGAACGCGCCGCGCAATCATCCTGCTCTCAGACGGCTACAACACCTACGGATTGAAAAAAATTGACGACGCCGTGCAAGCCGCGCTCAAAGCCGAGGCGATTATTTATTCCGTCGGAATCGGCGATAATTACTACGGCGGAGTTGATCAAGGCTCACTCAAGAAGCTCTCGGAACGCACCGGCGGACGCGCTTTTTTCCCGCGCGATGAAGCCGAACTCCGGCAGGCTTTCCGGCTGATTCAAGAGGAAATGCGCTCGCAGTACCTTCTGGCGTATGAGCCGACCGACCAAAAACAGGACGGTTCGTATCGCACGATTGAAATCCAAATTGCCAACCCTGAGTTACAGAAACAAAAAGTTAAGCTCACCCACCGGCAAGGATATTTTGCGAAAACCAAAAAGTAGTTTCCGGCAAATAATTTGCTAATTTTTAATGGTTGATTGTGGTATTCTGTAAGCCATAATCAACCATTTTTATTTTTTCAGGTGAATCATGGCTGAATACTATGAATTCGTAACCGTTTGGCGCTTTGACGCGCCGGTTGAGCGAGTCTGGGAAAAAATCAAGCATTCCGAAACTTGGAATGAATGGTGGAAAGGCGTTCTGAAGGTTGAAGAATTAAAACCGGGCGACGCTGACGGTTTGGGAAGCATTCGCCGCTCAACTTGGAAAAGCGCTCTGCCTTACACGCTCGAATTCGATTCGGAAATCGTGCGCATTGAGCCGTTGAAATTAATCGAAGCCCGCGCCTTCGGTGAACTCGAAGGCACCGGGCTATGGCAGTTTTTCGCCGAGGATGAAAATACGACCCGCGTTCAATACGACTGGCGCGTTCGCACGACCAAGTCTTGGATGAATTTCATCGCGCCGCTCGCCAAGCCGTTTTTCCGCTGGAATCACGACTTAATTATGAATTGGGGCGGCGAAGGCTTGGCGAGAAAGCTGGATTGTAAATTACTGGAAAACAAATAAATTTGGTCTGCGAGAGATGAATAATTCTCATTTTGCCTGATGCTCAAAGCTCGCCTCTTAAACGGGAATTCGGCAGCTTCTTTGAGAAACGACCCGCTTTAGCTTTCATCCCATCTTTTTATTCCTTCAGAATACCCGACAATCATCGGCATTTCAGCCGGAAGATAATCCAAGCTCAACAAATATGCCGTCATTCTCAAATGTCCTTCGAGAACAATCAAATCGCTTTGCCTGTTTCGGCTCACCAGAATCGGTTCGGGAAACGACGCGCCTCGCTTGACAGCATCAGCCGCTGCCCGAATCCAATCTGCTGTCGCCTTTTCTATTTCGCCCGCCGCAACTCTCTTCGCGGCATCTGCGACAAGCCGAGAACCGCCGGATAAATCTATCCAATAGCTGTAATTCATATAGCGGATTTTCAGCAAATCGCTTCGGCTGAGCAGAGTGCGATGCCACTCGACATCATTCGGAAAGTCCATGAAAATCTCTTCATTCCGCCCGAACCCTCTGAATTCGCCGAGCAGCGCGGCTCGATATTCATTTTCGGCTGCATCTCTAACATTTGGATTATCAATAACTTTTCGACTGGCGCGGTCTCTTTTCAGAATACGCAGAATGTCTTTACCGAAACGAGACGACCGTATTTCCGCTCGCAAAAATGTCGCAATCATCTCCGCTTCCGTAACTCTCTCGATTATTCGCATATCAAACTGCGGGTGATCTCCTAACGTTTGAGATGACAAAGGGCGAAACCAGGCATGCACAACGCAAAGAAAAACAGACAAGCTAAACAAGAAATTAGATGTTTCACCCTCACTCTCTTTGAATTATTAGACTTTGCCGGAAGGTTTGGCGCATATTAATTTCTTTTTACGAAAGTTTCGACATCCGCCAGTATTTTTTCACGCGCTTCTTTTGATAAATATCTTCCGTTGAAAACGACCGCCGCAATTCGCTTTGTGTTGCCGATGTCGTCGAGCGGATTTGCGTCGAGTAAAATTAAATCGGCGAGTTTTCCTTTTTCAATCGTGCCGAGTTCTTTTGACAGATTAAGATATTCTGCCGGATTGCGCGTCGCGGCTTTGAGGGCTTCAAACGGCGTGAATCCGGTTTGCACAAGCAAAGCGAGTTCGTCATGCAGGCTGAAACCCGGATAAGTGTATGCGCCGGGAACGTCCGTCCCGGTCATAAAAGGAACGCCCGCTTTGTGCATCGCGCCGGTTAATTCAAGTTCCTTTTGATAAAGTCTTTTCTTCTGCACGATAAATTCCGGCGTGCGATATTTGAGGAAAAAATTATTCTCCGGTTTCCAATCTTCTAACTCCTTCGGCGTAATATATTTCATCCGCGCGTCATTAAAAAAAGTGCCGTCATCAACCAACGAGAGTGGTCTTTTTGTCGCCAATGTCGGAACTTGCCACGTTTTATTTTTGGCGAGTTTCGCAAAAAGCGTCTGGCATTTTCGCTCGTCGTAAGTTTCAAGCAAAATTTTGTTGCTTTCGGCGAGTCGAGCGGGAATGTGCGAAAAGTCGCCGGGCGTTCCGCTCGGTTTTGCAACAGCGTTGGCTCGTTCGTCAATCGTTTTCCGCGGAAGCGTCGAGCAGTCTAGCAAAATGGTGCCGAGATGCTCGTAACTTTTTTGCCCTGCGTCGGAAGCCTCAAACGAAGTAACTTCCCACGGAATGTGTCCGGCAACGGGAATGTTTTGCTTTTTCGCTTCGTCAATAATGGCGTAATACTGGTCACGCGGAATGCCGCTATAAACTTTGATAAAATCCGCGCCCGATTGTTTGAGAAAACGGACTGCCTGACGCGCTTCCGTTTCGTTGGTGAAAGGAATGGAATTTTCAGGAACGACGGGTTCTGCGCCGTCTAAAATTCTACCCGCCGCGATGATGCGCGGACCCATCCGCGTTCCATCCGCAATCTCTTTACGCAGTTTGGCAAGAATGGCAAATCCTTGCTCAGTTGCTCCGGTGTCGCGGATGCCGGTCACGCCGTTGGCAATAAAAAGTTGGAAAAAGTAATCAACTCTATCCGGTCTCAAAACGTGGACATGCATATCCCATAATCCGGGAATTAGAAACTTACCGCCCGCGTCAATCACCTGCGCATTTTTCGGAACGCGGATTTTACTCGACTTGCCGATTGACGTGATGCGATTGCCTTCGACGATAATAGTCATATCAGTCTTGGGCTTGGCATCAACCATATCAATCACCGTTACGTGAGTGAAAACGAGCGGTTTTGTCTGTGCCATTAGTATCGTCGGCAACAGGATAATTAATAACAGCGAAAGTATCTTTCTCATTTTTTTCCTCACCCGCCACAATCGCGGAGATGTCAACTTATGTTTATCTAAAACCTTTTCAGATAATACGCTTGGCTTGTATTCGCAATAATTATTTGAAGGCTGTGCATAATTAAAATTATTTGAAATCAACACTTAACGTTTCGTAATAACTGACAGCTGATAACTGATAACTAATAACCTTTCTTCTTATCACAGTTATTCGCTTTGAGCTATTCGTTATCAGCTATTCCGAAGATTTTTCATTTATGCACAGGCTTCAATTATTTTACTTTGCCCGGTCCCCAAAGCGCACGTCCCGACATTTTTCCCGTATGCTCGCCGTCCTTTAAGACTTGCACGCCGTTGACGAAAACGTGATTGACTCCGACCGCATATTGATGCGGCTTATCGAATGTCGCGCGGTCGGCGATTGTTTTCGGGTCAAAGATGACGACATCGGCAAAATATCCTTTTTTCAAAAAACCGCGCCGGTCTAATTCGAGATTCGTCGCGGGCAAGCCGCTCAGTCGGCGGACGGCTTCCGCGAGAGAAATTACTTTTTCTTCGCGGACGTATTTTCCCAAAAGACGGGCGAAAGTTCCGTAAGCGCGCGGATGCGGGTTGGATTTTAAAAAGACGCCTTCCGGCGCTTGCGAACCGGCGTCGGAGCCGAAGGAAACCCAATCTTTTCGAATCTGTTTTTTGAGATTTTCTTCGCTCATCAAAAAATAAACTGTCCCGACGCGCGAATCGTCTTCGAGCATAAGATCGAGAATCGTATTTTCCGGGTCGGTAGCGCGCATTTTGGCAACTTCGGCGAGCGTTTTTCCGGTCAGCGGTTTGAGCTTTTCGTTTTTGAAACCGACGAGCAAAACATTTTCGGGCGAACCGGCGGCGAGATAGAGGCTTTCCCAATTGCCGGTCGGATTTCGCATTTCCGCCAAAATTTTCTGTCGCGTTTCCTTATCCTGAATGCGTTTGAAAAGAGCCGGATAGCCGCCGTCCAAAGCCCAGGGCGGCAGCGCGACTTCCAAGCCCGTCGCTCCCGCCGGATAAGTATACATATCAGCCGTGATTTTCAAACCCTTTCGCCGCGCGTCCTCGACCATTTCGAGAACCTTGTCCATTT
>DATHTS010000763.1:0-5359 GCA_035462935.1 Pyrinomonadaceae bacterium | reverse complement strand
AACCTGTTTGCCAAACGAGCGGTGATACAAGCGGCGACGCGGCGTTCGGGATACTTCTTGGTGACTAATCAAAAACACCCTTTGTCCATCACCCGATGTGATGACCGAATCTCCCAAAGAAATAGCCCGATTGAGAAATCAATAGGGCTGTTTCGCTTTTTAATTTGAAATATTGAAAAAAATTTTAAAGAAGGAAGATTATGAGTTACGTTACAGAAGTCGCCGATTTATTTCTTGCCCGCTTTCCACACATAACAATTCTTAACCCGACGGATTACGTCATCATATCCGAATGGGAGAAACAGGAAATCCCGATTACAATTGTTCTCAACTCAATTAATGAAATTTCGCATAACCTTGACGGAGAGAAGAAACAAATTGAATCAATCAGCTATTTTCAGGAAACGATTAAAAAAAACTTTCGGGATTGGCTGCAAACGCAAGGTGAAGAATTAAAACATTTCCAAAATCCGGTTTGATTTTTCTATTTGGCGCAGGCTTGTTGATAATGCGGCGAAAGACGGCGCAGATTTTCAACCGCTTTTGGGAGAACTTCCAGAATGTATTCGACATCCTCAGCCGTGTTGTCCTTGCCGAAGCTAAAGCGAATCGCGCCGCGGGCAAGTTCCTCATTCCTGCCCAAAGCGCGAATGACGGGCGAAGGTTCTAAACTTCCCGACGAGCATGCCGAGCCGGTCGAAACCGCTACGCCCTGCATATCCAGATTTATTAAAAGCCCTTCGCCTTCGATGTAACGAAAGGAAATATTTGAAATGCCCGGCAGGCGTTTTTCGCGGTCGGCGTTGAAAACAATATCCGAGATTTTTTCCGCCACGCCGTCTTCAAATTTATCGCGCAAAGATTTTATGTAATTTGAGCTTTCCGTCAGATTTTCTTTCGCCAGTTCGCAAGCCTTTCCGAAAGCGATAATCAACGGAACGGATTCCGTGCCGCCGCGCCGCTCGCGTTCCTGCCGCCCGCCTAAGTTTTGCGAATGCAGCCGCACGCCGCGCCGCGCGTATAAAGCGCCAACGCCTTTCGGAGCGTAAATTTTATGCGCCGACATCGAAAGCAAGTCACAGCCGATTTCTTCAACGTCCACAGGAGTTTTCCCGACCGCCTGCACCGCGTCGGTATGAAACCAAATCTTTTTGCCGCTTTCCTTTAATTCGCGAACAAATTTCCCGATTTTCTCGACCGGCTGAATCGTCCCGATTTCGTTGTTCGCGGTCATAATCGTGATTAAAATCGTATCCTCACGAACGGCATTTCTTACATCTTCAATTTTTACGATTCCGTTTTCATAAACCGGCAGATACGTTATTTCATAACCGCGTTTTTCCAAAGCTTCACAGACATTTTTCACGGCGGAATGTTCGATTTGCGAGGTGATAATATGCCGCCCGTATTTGTCGTTTGCTTCCAAAAGCCCGCGAATCGCTAGATTGTTCGCCTCCGTGCCGCCGGAAGTAAAAACGATTTCATTCGGACGCGCATTGATGAGTTCGGCGACTTGATGCCGCGCACGATCAACCGCCGCCCGCGCTTCCTGCCCGAAAAAATGGATGCTCGAAGCATTGCCGAATTTTTCGGTTAGGAAGGGAAGCATCGCCTCGACGACACGGCTGTCAATCGGCGTAGTGGCGCTGTTGTCTAAATAAATGCGGCGAAACATAGTTTGATTTTATCTTAATTATTGAAGCAATAGAAAGTATTACATTCAAATTACATTCAAAACCGGATTCCGGTGAAAACTATCTTGCCCTAGCTTTGCCGATAAGATAAATTAAAACGTGGCGGAAGTTTACGGCATCAAACGAGCCGCAACGAATTTTTAGAAGGATTTATAAGATGGATTTTACAACAAAAGAATTATTAAAGCGTTACGCGAAACTGGCAATCGGGCAGCCTTTCTCACCGATTTTATTGAACATTTTAGTGACGAGCGTTTGCGATATGCGCTGCACGCATTGTTTCTTCACCGAAGAACTCGACGACCGTCCGCGCAAGAAACTGCAGATGAAAACGCACGAAATCGAGAAAATTTCCGAAACTCTGGGCGGAAATCTCGGCGTTTTGATTTTGGCGGGCGGCGAGCCTTTTACCCGCAAGGATTTGCCGGAAATCGTCGGCGCGTTTCATCGAAACAATAAATTGGAATCGGTTTATTTAATGTCGAACGGGCAGATTCATCCGCGAATTTTCCCTGACGTAACGCGCATTTGCGAGGAAAATCCGAATTTGAATGTGACGATTGCGCTCGGAATTGACGGGCTTAAAGATCAGCACGAGAAAATTCGCCAGAAGCCGGGAAGTTGGGACAAGGCGATTCACACGGCGCGGACTTTGCAGGAAATGAAAAAACAGTTTCCGCGCATTGACGTTCAAACCTGCACCTGCGTGATGAATTCAAATCAGGACACGATTTTCGAGTGGTATGATTTTCTGAAATACGATTTGAAACCCGACAAGATCAACATCAATTACATTCGTCCCCCGTCAAAAGACCCGAACGAATTGAATTTTGACCATAACCGCTATGCGAAATTGTCGCAGATGATTTTGGACGATGTGAAAAATGCAGCGATCAAGAACAATTACGGCGGCTCGGCTGGTTTCTTTAAGGCGGCAATTGATATTTATATGCACGATCTGATTGCCAAAGTTAAGGAAACCAACGAGAAGCAGATGACTTGTTATGCGGGAACTGCGGGCGCGGTGATTTATGACGAAGGAACGATTTCGTCGTGCGAAAACAAAACGGAAGTTGCGAATCTGCGCGATTTTGATTGGAATTTCCAAGCCGCCTGGAATTCGCCGCAGATGAAAGCGCGTCGGAAAGAAGTTGCTGCGGGCTGTTTCTGCACGCACGAATCGAACAGCTATTATCCGAGTCTGCCGTTTAATCCGAAGCATCTGATTCAGATTAAAAAGCTCGAAAAGCAAATGAAGAAAGCGTCGAAGGATTTGGAAAACAACCAGCCTGAAATTGAGGGCGTGGCGGTAAAAGCGTAAAGCTATGTTGACTTACAAAGCGATGTATAAATTTTTTGAAGACGGCGTTCACGGCGAAGTGTTGGATTTCCCCGGCGTGATAACGTGCGGGAAAAATTTAACCGAAACACGCCGCCTTCTTGCTTCAGCTTTAGTTGATATGGCTGAAACAAATTTGCTTTTAGGAGAACCGCTGCCGATTCCAAACTCGAAAGTTACTAATGAAGAATCGGATTTGGAAGAGCCTATACATTTGATTTTAGATGCCGCTTCGCAAATCAAAACGGTTCCTGAAACGGTTTATGAAGCGGCGTGATTTAATTCGGCATTTGGAGGCAAGCGGCTGTCGGCTTGCGCGTGAAGGCGGCAATCACTCGATTTGGGAAAACCCAAGGAATGGAAAACGAGTTCCAATTCCGCGTCATAACGAAATTATTGAATATACCGCGATAAAAATTTGTAAGCAGTTAGAAATACCAATTCCATAAAATGCAGCAAAACGCTCCGAAAATTCTCATCATCTCATCCGACACCGGCGGCGGTCACCGCTCGGCGGCGCAAGCCATTGCCGAAGGCGTGCAGAAATTCTGGAAGGGCGAATCAATTGCCGTGCGGGTTATCAAAGCGGTTGAGGAATCGCATCACATAACGGGAAAACTCGTCAATTTTTACAACTGGGTTTTGCGTCATAAACAAGGCTGGATGAAATACGTTTACTGGGCGATGAATCGTTTCCGCCCGGAAACGCGCGAGTTTTTTTATAGACGATGTTTCGGATATGTCAAAGGACAATTTGAAAAATGGTGTCCGCATATCATTGTCAGCGTTCATCCGCTCACGCAGCATTTTTTCGCGCGAATCTTAAAGGAATTAAATTTAGCTGAACAAATTCCGCTTGTAACGGTCGTTACCGATCCGTGCTATGGTTTCTGGAAAGGCTGGGCGTGCGACGATGTTTCGCTTTATCTGGTGGCGAATGAAGACGCGCGGCGGCAGTTGATTGATTACGGGATTTCGCCGGAAAAAATCAAGATTTCCGGTATGCCTATTCATCCGAAATTTCACGAAGTTAATGAAATTGATGCGCAAAACGCGCGAACAGCCTTCGGTTTAGACCCGGAAAAATTCACGGTTTTTGTAAACGCAGGCTGGGTAGGCGGCGGGAATATTCCCAAAATTTTCAGGGAATTTGCGCGCGGGGATTTAGATGTGCAGGCGATATTTTTGGCTGGAAAAAACGAAGAATTAAAGCTTGAAGCCGAAGAAATCGCTAAAACCGCCAAGTTTCCTATTAAAGTTATCGGATATTCGGACGAGATAGAAAAAATTATGCAGTCGGCAAACGTGATGATTTCCAAGCTCGGCGGTTTGACGACGTTTGAAGCTCTCGCCTGCCGTTTGCCGATAATTGCCGACGCGACCACGCCGCCGATGCCGCAGGAAGCCGGAACGGTTAGTTTGATTGCCAAACGCGGCGCGGGCATTTTGCTGGAAAAAACATCCGATATTGTTCCGACAATCCAAAGTTTGGTGAGCGATTCCAAAAAATATGCCGAGATGAAAGCGGCTACCGTCAGTCTTGCGATTCCGAATTCCACACAAAATATTATCAGAGAAATTACCGCGCTCCTGCCGCCGAAAACGGAAACTCCGCAGGCTCAATCCGCAACGGTTTAAAATTTGCCTTTTCACAACTTGTCAGTTTCCCCCATTTTCATTAACCTTTCCTTTTAGTCTTTATATTTGGAGAAATTATCTTGAGTCTTTTACTGGAAGGAAAACGCGCCTTTGTTTCGGGCGGAACGCGAGGAATCGGCGCGGCGATTTGCGAAGTTTTTGCGCGTGAAGGCGCTGACGTGGCTTTTAATTATCATTCGCGCGACGATTTAGCCGAACAGGTCAGGAAAAAAATCGAGTCTTACGGGCGGCGGGCTTTGTCCTTTAAAGTTTCGGTTACCGACCGATACGGGATGAAACATACCGCGCGCGAGATTCTCGGAGAGTGGGGCGCAATCAATATTTTGGTCAACAACGCCGCCGTCAACAAACCCGATAATTTTGCTACAACCACCGATAAAAGCTGGGATTGGGTGGTGGACACAAACGTCAACAGCCTTTTCGCCGTAACCAAGCCTTTTTATAAACAAATGATCCGCGAGCGGCTCGGTTCGATTTTGAATATTACATCGGTCGGCGCGATTCGTTCACTACCAACTTCGGTTCATTATGCAACGTCAAAAGCCGCGATGATCGGCTTTACCAAATGTCTTTCCCGCGAAGCCGCCAATTTCGGCATTACGGTCAACGCAATTGCCGCGGGCATTTTCGATACGGATTTGGGAAACACGCTGCCCGAACGCCTTTT